>JAGHSP010000092.1 GCA_018065815.1 Candidatus Sodaliphilus limicaballi
TGCTCTGGTGGAGCAAGTGGATGAACTCGCGTGCTGAAGCTTTCTGATAACCGTTCTTCAGGGTGTGGATGCATCCTTCCATCTCATTCTTGAAGCCTTCGGCACCATCAGCCACTGTGCTTCCACTGCCGATGACGGGAATGGCTACAAGGTCCGTCTCGTCGATGACGGTTGACTCGGAGAGTACCGTGACATACTTCGTCTGGCGAACAAACTTGAAGAGAAGGCCTACGTTGTTGATTTCGGCCTTGATGTTGTATTGCAGTCCGCTGTGCGCCGTCATCCTGTCGAAGGCATTGCGGGCCTGCAGGCCTTTCGCCGGCAGAACGAGCGGATGGCGTTGCAGGTCTTCGAGCGTGATGCCTTTCTGCTGAGCCAGCGGGTGCTGACTGTTGACGACGGCAGCCAGACGATTGTTGAAGAGCACCTGGCTCTCAATGCGCGGATTGCCCTCACTGGGCTTGAAGGCCAGCACGAGGTCAAGTTCGTGCCGCTGCAGCCGTTCAATGAGGTCTTCCATCGACGAGAAACAGACGGACAGCTTCACCTTCGGATGCTTGTGCATGAAGTCGATCATCGTCTCGGCCATGATGCCGCTGAAGGAGAAGGTGACGCCTATATTGAGTTCGCCCGTCAGCAATTGTCCCAGCTCCTGTATCCGCTGCACGCAGTTGTCCACCATATATACGCTGTCGCGTGCCATCGGCAGCAACATCTCTCCGGCCTCGGTGAGTATCACTTCATGGCTATTGCGCACGAAGAGTTGTTGCGACAGTTCCTGCTCCAGATGCAGAATCTGCTGTGAGAGCGTGCTCTGGGTGATAAAAAGTTCGCGTGCAGCCTGCGAGAAATTGAGCGTCTCGGCCACGCGGAGGAAGTATTTCAGTTGTCTTATTTCCATTGTACATTCTGTTTTCGGCTGCAAAATTACCACAAATCATCGAAACGTCAGCATTCTTTGCTATCGTTTTTGCCGATAGCAGCATTTGGTGTTTAGCCAATCACCACATTCGGCAGAAACCATTACCGATTGCTGGCCATGTCGGTAGAAGGCCGTAATTTTGCACCCCGAAATCGAACGTTAAACAAATAAAACAGAAAGGAAACAAGACAATGACAACAAGTTGGTTGATTGTATTAGGAGAGTTTGCAGTATTCTTCACCTGTGCGTACTGGTATCTTCATCGTTCACGTGAGTGCAGTTTTGCCGTCAGGGTGGAGCGCGACAGCATCGAGGGCATGACGCTTGGGAAGGTGGGGGAACTCATCCGCCGACATTTTACCGTCTCTGAGATTCTTGCAGCCGACTCGGCGAAGAATGTGATGAATCCAGCCGACTCCACTGTGCTGCATCAAGGCGATCACCTGCTCATCAAGGCTCGCCCTGAAGATAGAGAGGCGATTATCGCATTCCTCGGACAACCAGACAACATGCAGTGGATATGATGAGCGAGGGAGAGATACAACGCAGGCTCGACCTGCTGCTGCGCACGGGATGCCTGCTCATGGAGAGCGGTGCCGACACGAGCCGCGTGATGCGCACCATGAAGCGCGTTGCTGCCTACATGGGTCTGCCGCTCGAAAGGCTCAACATCTACATCGTTTTCAACATGCTGATGGTTAACCTGCCTGACTGCCGGCAGTCGTTTACGCGCTTTCAGCGTGTAGAGCGTCATGGTATCGACCTCGACACGCTGCGGCAGGTAAGCCATCTGTCGTGTGAGGCTCAGCGCACGGGCTACTCGCTCGACTACTATGAACGGCAGTTGTCGCAGATAGCCTGCCAGCGCCGTAACTATTCTCCCTGGCAGGTGGCTGTGGGGGGCGGTTTGGCCTGCGGCGGCTTCTGCATACAGTTTGGCTGCGACTGGACGGCCTTCTTCTATGCAGCCCTTGCCGCCATCCTCGGTTTGCGTCTGCGTATGTGGCTGGGGGCAGTGGGCAGCAATGCCCTTGTCAACACTGGTGTGGTGGCTTTCGTCTCTACGCTGATAGCCTGGGCCTTCAGCGAGCTGTCGCAGTGGGCTACGGCCTCGGACGGGGCGATGGGCATCTTTGCATCCAGCACGCCGTGGCATCCGTTGCTGGCCTGTGCGCTGTTCATCGTGCCGGGGGTGGCGCTTATCAATTTTGTCAGCGACATACTCTCCGGCTACACACAGATAGGCGTGACGCGGGCAATGGGAACGCTGACGACGCTCCTCGCCATGGCTTTCGGCATTGCCTTTGCCATTCGGGTGTGTGGCATAGACAACTTTGCCAAGAACCTGCCGATGACTCCCCATCATGCCTACGACGAGTATTCGCTTGCAGCCGCCGTATCGGCCATCGGCTTCTCCATGATTTTCAACACGCCGCGCCATCTGATGGGCTTTGTGGCACTGGGCGGTGTCGTCAGCGTCTGCACGCGCAACTTCGTCAACCTCGGACCCTCCAGCGGCAACATCGGGCTTGACCTGGGGCTTGTCGTCGGTTCGTTCGTAGGGTCTGCTGTTGTGAGCATACTCTGCTGCGCACTGGTGCGCTGGCTGCACACGCCCCACCAGCTGCTGAGCATTCCGAGTGTCATCCCGATGATACCTGGTGTGCTGATGTATCGCGCCCTGTTTGCGTTCATCAATATGCACGGTGTCGTAGGCGAGGTGACCGTGGCGATGAATTATGCGATACAGGCCTCGCTCATCATTCTCTTCATAGCCCTTGGCGTGGCCATACCCAACGTGTTTTTCCGCCGGATGATACCGGCATGAAGGCCCAGAACTCGGCGATACATGCTATTACAATGTACTTGATGAAGCTCATATTACCTACAATTTTAGTTCCATGATAATATCACAGCGGTCATAGGTGCTCCCCTCCAAGGAAATCTCATGGAATCCTAGCTTACGGTACAGATGGATAGAGGCTTCCAGCTTAGTATTCCCTTCAAGATAAAGACGTTTTGCCCCTATTTTCTTTGCACGCGACAGTACGATGGGCACAGACGGCAGTTTCCCTTTGAAGATGAGCGTAGATAGAAGGGACGGTTCTTTTTATCTAGTTTTGAGCGTCTAAAGCGACAAAATGCAAAAAACTAGATAAAAAGAACCGTCCCTTTTATCTAGTTTTGGTGAAAATGTTGTTGTTTCCCTATTTGTTTACTGTGGGGGATACTCTCACGTTGTTGCCGTCGGGGTCGCATAGCACGTCGTGTGAGCCGTGGAGGTGGGCGGCGAGGTCGTCGGGGTCCACGTGGTAGATCTTGAGCGCGCCCGAGTTGGGGTAGCGGTTGAAGAACGGGTCGTTGCTCATGTAGAACTTGACGCTCTTGGCCAGAGGACTGGACATCACTCCGTTGTAGTAATCGGTGATGCGGTTGGTGATGCGTGGCAGCACTTTGATGCCTGTCTTGCCGTTGGTCATCTGCACCACCGCCACCACGTGCCACCTCTTGCGCTGGACGGGCGCCTTGGCCACGGGCTGGTTGTTTGAGATGGTGATGTGTCGCCCGAAGCGCTCGTTGATGGTGGCCATGAGTTGCCTGAATATCTTGCCGTGTGGCGATGTGTCGCGCAGCTGGTTCACTGCAATGCAGCAGTGAATCATCTCGTGGATGAGGACGTCGTCGAGCTGGTCCTCGCTCATGTCGTATGCCACGCTGATGCGGATGATGAAGTCGAAGAACTCCTCCTGCCCCTGCGCGTTGATGCGTCCCTTGTACTCACACTTGCCCAGGAATGTCCTTGCACGCGACAGCACGATGGGCACAGACGGCAGTTTCCCTTTGAAGATGAGCGCATTGAAGTGCTCGTAACGGTCAAGCAGATATGGTATAGCGGGAACCATCAGCGGGTGAGGGTTGCATAGTAGATGGCGTCCATTTCCTCATAGGAGAAATCGGCGCTGACAAACTCGCCTGTGCGCAGCTTGATGAAGTGGGACAGTCGCTCGAGCGCTTTCTCGTAGATAAGTTTGTGGTCAAATGCCAGGTCGGGCAGCTTGTTGAGGGGGAACCACTGGGCGCTGGCGGCATCGTCGCCGGGCTGCACGTCGCTGGTGCGCACAAGTGTGAAGTAGGCTATCGAGATCACTCGCTCGCGCGGGTCGCGGTGGGGTGCTGTGAATGCTCCCAGCTGCTCGATGTGCTCGATGTGCAGGCCTGTTTCCTCGGCCAGCTCGCGTCGCGCGCCGTCGGGGGCGTCCTCGTCGATGTTGAGGAAACCTCCGGGAAAAGCCCATGCGCCCTTGAACGGTTCGCCGCCGCGCTCGATGAGCAGCACGTTCAGTTTCACTCCGTCATAGCCAAACACGACGCAGTCGGTGGTAATGGCAGGGTGGGGGTGCTTGTAGGTGTATTCGCTCATAAGAGTTAGTTTAAAGGTTTATCTTGTTCTTGTTGTAATAAAACTCAAGCACATCGGTTGCTGCGACAAACGATGACTGGGCGTTGGCGAGCACCATCTGCTCTTTCATCTCGAGCATGCGTTCCACCTCGGGGTCGCTGTAGAAGCGTGCTTTGAGTTGCTCGTTGATGGTCTCAAACATCCAGTATTTTTCCTGCTCACGGCGTTTCTCCTCGAAGAAGCCTGTCTTGCGCACGTGGTCGAAGTAGCGGTCAATCATGTCCCACACCTTGTCGATGTTGAGCTCGTAGTAGCCTGAGTAGGTCACGACCTCGGGGAGGAACCCGCTGGGCGGCAGGGGGAACAGGTGCAGCGCATTGCGGAACTGTGCTGCGGCCAGGTTGGCGCGGTCCACGTTGTCGCCATCGCATTTGTTGATGACGATGCCGTCGGCCATCTCCATGATGCCGCGCTTGATGCCTTGCAGCTCGTCGCCGGTGCCAGCCAGCTGGATGAGCAGGAAGTAATCGACCATCGAATGAACGGCAGTCTCACTCTGGCCCACACCCACGGTCTCGACAAAGATGTTGTCATACCCGGCAGCTTCGCACAGCACGATGGTCTCGCGTGTCTTGCGTGCCACGCCACCCAGGCTGCCAGCCGAGGGGCTGGGACGAATGAACACGTCGTTCTGCACCGAGAGTTTCTCCATGCGTGTCTTGTCGCCCAGGATGGAGCCCTTGCTGCGCTCGCTGCTGGGGTCGATGGCCAGCACAGCGAGTTTGCCGCCACGGTTGAGCACGTGCATGCCGAAGACGTCGATCGAGGTGCTCTTGCCTGCTCCGGGGACGCCGGTGATGCCTATGCGGCGGCTGTTGCCCGTGTAGGGAAGGCACTTGGTGATAACCTCCTGGGCTATCATCTGGTGCTCGGGCATGAGGCTCTCGACCAGAGTCACTGCCTGTCCCAGCACGGCGGGGTTGCCCTTGCGTATGCCTTCAACATAGTCGTTGACGCTCAGCTGGGGGCGGCGCTTGCGTTTGAGATATGGGTTCACCATGGGAGGCTGCTCGATGCCGGCGTTCACCTGGAGGCCGGCATAGTCGTTCTCGGGATGATGGTCGCAGTTGGCAAATTCAGCGTGGTCGCAGTGGGCAACCTCGGGGTTGTTAATATTCATTTCGTTGTCGTTCATATCGTTGTTTTCTTTAATAAGCTATCTAAGCTATCTAGGCTATCTAGATTGTTTCTTTTATTTCTTTGCTACCATGCCCACGAGCCTTATCGATGAGCGCGGGTTGCGGGGGTCGTCGGTGATGATGGTGAGCGTGGTGTTGAGCACGCCGCCCTCAACCATAGCAGGGTCAACGCTGATCGTCGCCACTGCCCGTTTGCCTTTCTTGATGCGTGTGGGGGCATTGCCGATGGTCACGGCCTTGTCGGGGCACCACAGCCTGCGCACGTTGAGCGTCGCCTTGCCTTTGTTGGCCAGCGTGATGGTTCCCTGCGCGATGCTGCCGGGCTGCATGCTTTCGAAGATGACCTTGTCGGTGTCGAGCACCAGTTCGGGCGCCTTGCTGCGTTGCTCGGGAGTGAGCTTGCTCATGTCCTCCATCACCTGTGCCATCACATACACCCTTGCAATGCCGGCTATTGCCGAGGGCGAGTCGTGCACGGGTTCGCTCATCACGATGAGCGTGTCCTCGTTGAATCCCCACAGCGGTGCCTGGCGCGTGTCGTAGTGCACCACGATGGCGCTGGCCTCGCCAGGGGGCACGGTGACGGGCGATGCGGTGAGCTGCACGTGCGGCAGGTTGCCGTCGGTGGTCACCACCAGGGTGTCGAGCGAGGCGTTGTAGGCGTTGATGTAGGCATTGCGGGTCGCTCCGCGGTACATCTCGCCCAGCGGCACATTCTCCACTTCGAGTCGCAGGCCGCCAGCCCTCACCGGGTACTGCTGGTCGATGGTGACAGGTGCCCCTATCACCTTTCCTGTGATGGTGAGCTGGCTGCGTCGTGGCGAGCCGGTGGTATAGACATACACGTCCTTGCTGAACTGCCCCGGGCGGTTGGCGGGGTTATAGGTGAGTGTCACCGTGGCTGTGTCGCCAGGGTTGATGGGGGTCTCGGTGTACTTGGTGGCGGTGCATCCGCAGGTTGATTGCACGCGGGTGATGATCATCGCCGAGTCGCCGGTGTTGACCATGCGCATTGTGCACGACACCTTGCCGTCCTTCTCGTTGAAGGTGCCGAAGTCGTGTTCATGCTCCAGCCAGTGGACCTCGCCCTGGCACCACGCGCTCATGGCGCAGCACCAAGCCAGTATCACCGATGTCAGCCACCTGCTCATCCGTTCTAGCCCTTTTATTTCTTCTTGGCCGGAGTCGCGGTTCCCTCAATGATGAGGGTGGTGCGCGGTTCTTTGCCGTTGGTCTTCACTTTCACTGTCTTGCGGAAAGCCCCCGGGCGGCCCAGCGGACTGTAGGTCACCTTGATTTTCCCTTTCTTGCCCGGCTTGATGGGCTTGGTGGTGTACTCGGGGCGTGTGCATCCGCACGAAGCCGTTGCCTCAACGATGATGAGCGGTTTGTCGCCAGTGTTGGTAAACTCAAACACGTGCGACACCGGGCCGCCGTCTTCCTTGATCACGCCGAAGTCGTGGCTGCGATTCTTGAACGTGGCCTGGGCACCTTCGTCGGCAGCAATTCCTGCCACGGCACACAGCACGCTCAACAATATCGAAAATAATGCTCGTTTCATAGTTTCGCTTTGGTTTATCCCACAAAGGTACGATTTTTTCACGAATGACGAAAAACGAATGGTGAAAAAAACAGGGCAACCGCATCAAAACTTGCTTTCTGTCCGAAGGACAGCACCTTTGATAACCGTGTAGGCGCGCAGGTGCGAAGCTCCAAGAGCCTGCACGGAAAGAATGCCACCCTAAACTGCGTCTGGAAGACGCTACCAAATAAAACATTGTTTTTCATTAGCGTCTTCTAGACGCCATGGTATATAGTTCTTTACCCCGCACATCCTACTGCGCGCGCTTGTAGTATATACGGGGTTATCGCAGGTAATGTCCTGACGGACATGTATTGCTGCAACAATTTTGATGCGGTATCCTGATGTAGGAGTATAACTGCTAACACTTTTGTGTAACATGAGGATGTTGACAAAGAATATTTTTTTTAAATTTTTAGTTGATTTCAAGCGAAGCGCCTTTTCTTTTAGGTTGTATTTGGGTGGTGGCGCTGCGCTTGAAATACACTGAAAATAAGCTGAAAATATAAAAATCTGTTTTTCAGCGAAGTTCCCATTGCCATAAGGCAAACAAAAATGAGTTATAACAAATAGACGTCGGCTATCGCCTCCGTCTTTGAATGATACTTTTGTTGTCAGGAATTGCTTGTTTTCGAAATAATGATTAGCTTTGAAGCACCAAGCAAGTAAACCTGTACCGCAATAGGCTCTAATCCTACAGCGAAGTATGGTTCCGGTGTCTGTAGACGAAATATTGGCC
>JAGHSP010000305.1 GCA_018065815.1 Candidatus Sodaliphilus limicaballi
GATAAATAGACTAAATATGGTTAAAAATTAAGGTTTTAGGGTCTTGTGGTTGGGAAAAGTGCAAAAAAAGTAGTAACTTTGCAACATATATACACAATAACATAGCAAAGCGTGGCCCTGTGCGTGATATGGTGCAGTGAAAGAAAAACTTTTGCCTCGCAACAGTGTTGTTACACAATGGATAACATATATGGATGTAGATAAAGTATTATTCATTTCGCAAGAGATTGCCCCCTATCTTCCCGACACGCCGATGTCGAAGATGGGATTTGACATGCCGCAAGGCATGCAGGAGCTTGGTGTTCAGGTTCGTACGTTTATGCCTAAATATGGTTTGATCAATGAACGTCGCAACCAGTTGCATGAGGTGATAAGGCTCTCGGGAATGAATCTGATAATTGACGACAGCGATCACCCCCTCATCATCAAGGTGGCCACGCTGCCCTCTCGTGCACAGGTTTATTTTATTTTTAACGACGATTATTTCGCTCACGGCCTTACAAAGGAACTGGAGACTGTCACTTCGCCCGACGACAACGACGAGCGCAGCATCTTCTTTGTGCGCGGCGTTATCGAGACCGTGCGCAAGCTGCGTTGGACCCCGTCGGTGATACATTGCTGCGGATGGATCACTGCGCTTGCGATGGTTTACATGCGCGAGCTGTTTAATGACGATCCCTCGTTCCGCGATGCAAAGATCGTCTATTCGCTGTGGGATGACGAGTTTGCCCAGCCGCTCGATGCACGCATGGGCGTGAAGCTCAAGATGGACGGCATGAGCGACGAGGTGGTTGCCGATATCCTGGACAAACCCGTTGACTTCAAGGCTCTCACCAAACTTGCCTTGAGATACTGCGACGCAGTGGTGCAGCACAGCGCTAACGTCAATCCCGAGATACTGGACATGGCTCGCGCCACAGGTCTGCCTTTCCTCCCCTACGAGGAAGGACCCCAGTTTGTGGAAAAATGCCTGGAGTTCTACAAAACGCTTTAACCTAACTAGAAACAAAAGTGACGCCTGCGGCTGTGTCAAGCGGTGCAGGCGTGTAACAAGAAAATATTGAATATGAAAAAAGCACTCAATGTATTGCTCGCGCTAGCGGTGGTATTTGGCTTGTACTCTTGTGCCGACGACACTATCGGCACATCAATCAGTGATACTCGGCTTGCGATTATTGAGGATTCTTCATTTACTATCACAGGGCAGTCGGTCGAAAACAACAGCCTGCTGTCGCGCACCAGCGTTCAGTTGCTGGGTGCAATCAAGAGCGATGGCTATGGCAAGCTGTCGTCGCAGATCGTGACGCAGTTCATGCCCACCTATGCCATTGACACCGTGGGAACTAATATTCACTGGCTCGACTCGTGCAAACTGGTGTTCAAGCTGCCCGTGACCGGTGCTTTCACCGGCGACACACTTGCCCCGATGAAACTCAACGTGTATCGCTTGAACAAGGCTCTTCCTTCGCCCATCTACAGTGATTTTGATCCCAAGGGCTACTATGACGAGGAGGATCTGATGGCTTCGGCTGCCTACTCGTTGAGCTCATCGACGATATGCAAGGAATTTGACTCTAACTCAATGTCCTACATCTATCACCGCGAGGTAGAGGTGCCTATGCCCACCGACTATGCCCGCGAGCTCTTCGCCAAATATTGCGAGAGCCCTGAGGTCTTCCGCTCTCCCAAGGAGTTTGCTAAATATTTCCCTGGCTTGCTGATAACCAACAGCTTCGGCAGTGGTCGTGTGATGAACTTCACCGACACAGAGTTCCGTGTGTTCTACCGCAAGCATGCCGAGCTTAGCGATACCACCGATACAATTTATGGCGGCGTGCAGCAGGCTTACCTCGCTTCGACCCCCGAGGTGATAATGAACAACATCATCTCGCTCGAGATAGACAAGTCGGTTAAAGACCGCGTTGCCAGTGGCGAAGCGCTGGTGATGGCTCCCGCTGGATATGAAGTGAAAGCCCATTTCCCCGTTCAGGACATTATCGATGCTTATAAAAAAGCATCGAAGGGCTCAATGTCGGTAATCAACAAACTATCGCTTGAAGTTCCTGCCGAGGAAATAGAGAACGAATACTCCATCGCTCCTCCCAAATACCTGCTAATGGTGAAGACCGACATGAAAAATAAATTCATAGAGGGCGACAGCTTGACCAATAGCAAGGACTCGTTCTATGCCGAGTATAATGCCAAGAAAAAGTCTTATGTGTTTAACAACATGCGTGAGTATGTGCTTGACATCATCAAAAACAAAGGCGGCATAGCACCAGAGGCCGACACCTATTTCACTATCATTCCTATGGATGTGACCATCTATACTGACTACTCGTCGTCTTACTATTACTATTACCAGAGCAATCCCACCGCAACGGTGACAAAGATCGCTCCGCAGGTATCGGTGCCGGCGATAGCAAGGTTGCGTCTTGACAAGGCTAATGTGAAAATCACGTTCAGCAAGCAGTCGGTACTGTGACTTGCTTGCATGGGTGACAAAAAAGTGTTACCTTTGCAAATGAAAAAATAAAGCGGCTCGAAGGGTAGGGTCGCACTAGCCACAATAGCTCAGTCGGTAGAGCATTTCATTCGTAACGAAAAGGTCGCGGGTTCGAGTCCCGCTCGTGGCTCACAATGCAAGGCTGCTTTTCAACGGTGAAAGGCAGCCTTATTTAATAACCAAGAATAGGATGGACATTCAAGTAAGGGAATTCATGAAGTTGCAGCCAGGCTATCCGCAGGTGAGCGACACCGATAAGTACTACTATGTGATAGCAGTGCACGTGGGACGCGCGTGGGATCGTTGCGGCGCTCTCGTTGATATAGACGATCGCGTGCGCGAGAGGGTGGTGCTGGCGATTATCGGTTACTATCAGGATATAGTTGCCGATGCCGGCTTGTGGCGCACGTTCACCAAGCTGCACCGCGAGCAGCATGGCACGCCGCTGCCGCATTACACGCCTGGCGACGACTATATCGACTACGAGCTCAATGTGGATGACCTGCGTTACCTCATCTGGTACACGCTTGCTTGCAGTGCAGAGGTTGACCATGCATTGTCGCCCCACGACGAGGAGTTGCTGCTGCTGGCGCGTGCCGTGCACGAGGTGCTTGATTTCGACTACGAGCATGCCCCAGCGCCGGTTGAGCTCACCATGCTCACAGGAGTGGACCTCAACGACGAGGCCGAGGCACGCGGCGTGTATGACCTTGCCCACTGGTTCTACTGGCGCAGCTACCTCATGCAGTGTAATGCTGCCGCTGCCACGCAGGAAGTGATGCCCGAGGCCCAGGCCATCATTGCCAAGCATGGCGAGCACGGAGCGGCACCATTGCTCCACGACCTTAACGATCGCATCATAGCAACGCGCAACGCAGAGTTCGGCCCCATCTCCATGCCCCTAGCCCAATGGCTAAAACACATCACCGACAAAGGATAAAATGCTCTCTTGACCCACAGAGCATTGGATTAGGATTGTATGCCTAAAATGATGGGGGAAAGAAAAAAACAGAAATAAACCGCTGTGTAAGAGAAGATGGCTGTCGCCATTGATGTCATGCGTTTGTGATTTCGCCAGTGAGCTTCGCTCCCCGCGAAGTCACAAACACACGCCATCACCCTGCCAGGCTTTGCTTCTCTCACACAGCAAATAAACCAGAAAAACAACATCACTAGGAAAATTGTTGCTAACATTTT
>JAGHSP010000094.1 GCA_018065815.1 Candidatus Sodaliphilus limicaballi
TTCCTCATGCGTACCCCGCGCGGACGCATCGTCACGCAGAAGGCCTACACCCATCTGCGACGCGACATCCCCGGCCGCGAAGGCTCTCTCTTTGATTGAAATCATAATTTTTCATAAACTCAAATTAATTATATTTTTCGGGTCGCTTCGCTCGAAATTTACTAAAAATTCAGCATAAAATTATTTTTAGTTTATTTTTCTGTTTATTTCAAGCGCAGCGCCTAAAATCTCTCCGCGAGAGAAAAAATGGTTTGCGTTTGCGTTATCGTTAGCGTTCAATAAAAAACAAACTATGGGATTTCTCAAAAAACTAGGCACTGACACTGCCATATACGGCCTGAGCAGCATTGTGGGCCGCTTCTTGAATTACCTGCTTGTACCACTCTACACCGCCAGGATGGCTGCATCCACCGGCGGCTACGGCATTGTGACCCACATCTATGGCTACACGGCTCTGCTGCTCGTATTCCTCACCTACGGCATGGAGACCACCTTGTTCCGTTTCCTCAACAAGGAGGGCGAAGACCCGGGCAAGGTCTATACAACTATTCTAGCCACCGTGGGCGTGACGTCGCTGGCATTTGTGGCATGCGTGTTTGGCTTCATGGGGCAGATAGCGCCAGCCATGGGCTATGCCGACCATCCTGCCTATATAGGGTCGATGTGCATCGTGGTGGCTCTCGACGCATTCCAAGCCATTATGTTCTCTTTTCTCAGGGCAAAGAAAAGACCTTACAAGTTTGCGGCGCTGAAGCTGCTGTTCATCTTCTTGAACATAGGTCTCAACTGGTTGTTCTTCGTGACATTCCCCGACAACTACGAGAACCACAAGGAACTGCTAGGTTGGTTCTACGACCCCACTGTGGGCGTGGGCTATGCGTTCTATATCAACCTGTTCTGCACATCGGTGGTTACTTTTGGTTTCTGGAAAGAGATATTCGGTGTGAAATGGACCTACGACTGGGGCTTGCTCAAACGCATGCTGTCCTACACATGGCCCCTGCTAGTGCTGGGCATCGCCGGCATCCTCAACCAGACTGCCGACAAAATCATCTTCCCGTTTATCTATCCTGGCGGCGCAGTGGCAGCCAAGGTGCCCCTGGGCATCTATGGCGCAGCGGTGAAGATAGCCATGATCATGGCACTCATCACTCAGGCGTTCCGCTATGCCTACGAGCCGCTCATCTTCGACAAGAGCAGCCGTGAGGACAATAACAAGATGCAGGTGCTGGGCATGAAATACTTCGTGATATTCACCCTTGCCGCCTTCCTTGCCGTGATGGCTGGGCTTGACGTGCTCAAATACCTCATCGGTGAGAGCTACCGTGAAGGACTGGTGGTGGTACCCATCGTGATGGCAGCCGAGATAATGATGGGCATCTACTTCAACCTGTCGTTCTGGTACAAGCTCACCGACCGCACCATTTGGGGCGCGGTGATCTCGGGAATAGGATGCCTTGTGCTGCTGTCGGTGAACATCATCTTTGTGCCCACCCACAGCTACATGGCATGTGCCTGGGGCGGCGTGGCAGGCTATGGCACTGCGATGCTGCTCAGCTACTTCCTGGGGCAGCACTACCTGCCCATCAAGTACCCGTTGAAGGAACTGGGCCTCTACGTGGCACTCACAGCGGCACTCTATGCAGCCGGGGTGCTCGTGAAGATTGACAACGAAATCCTCGCAACGCTCTACCGCACAGTCCTCTTTGCCATCTTCATGGCCGTGATAGTGGTGCGCGAGGGTATCCTGTCCGCAGTGATGCGCCGACTCAAAAGAGGGTGATGCATCCTCGGAGCGTTTGCCCTACAACGAAAAAAACATGACAAAATGTCGCATTTATCGTTTTTTATTAGTACCTTTGCGGTTCCAATTCATATTACAACAAGATGAATCAAGATAGCAACGAAATAAAGAAAACAGTCCTTGACTACGACGACATACGCAAGATGGTGCCATTCTTCGACGGCAAACCCAAGCTTGTGAACACGCTCATGCGCTGGCTCGACGTGGACAAGGTGAACTGGATACACGAGCACAACTGTGCCACTCCCGGCGTGCCTTTCACCACCGGCCTGCTCAACGACCTGGGCGTCAAGATCACCTACAACAGCACCGAGGTGCTCGACAACCTGCCCGAGGGCGGTTTCATCACGGTGTCAAACCACCCCTTCGGTGCGCTCGACGGCATCATGCTCATTAACATCCTGGGGCAGCGCCGTCCCGACGTGAAGGTGATGGTGAACATGATTCTCAACTACATCAGCGCCATGCGCCCCAATTTCATCGCCGTCGATGCCCTGGCCAGCAACGACCCCGCCAAGCGCGCGGTGAGCGTGAGAGGCATTGCCGAGGCCATGAGGCACGTCAAGGACGGACATCCGCTGGGCTTCTTCCCCGCAGGCGCCGTGAGCAAGCTCAACAGCCACCTCGAACTCGAGGACCGCGAGTGGCAGCCCTCGGTGATGCGCATCATCCAGAAGTGCAAAGTGCCCGTGATACCCATCTATTTCCACGGCCGCAACAGCCACTGGTTCAACTTCCTGGGCGTTGTCGATTGGCGACTGCGCACGCTGCGTCTGCCGGCCGAGGTGTTCCGCCGCAGCGATTACAACTTCAAGGTGAGCATAGGCCAGCCCATCACGCCCGAAGAGCAAGCGCAATACAAGACGCCCGAAGAACTCGGCGCATTCCTGAAACAGCAAACCTATAAATTAAAGTCATGCCAATAACAATCACACAAGAGTCTATCAAAGACGTGAAAAACAGGTTCAACCTGCGCGGCAACTCGCAGGAACTGAACGATGCAATCGTGCGCGCCATGCAGGTTGCCCCCTACGACATATCGGTACTCGTGCACGGCGAGAGCGGCACGGGCAAGGAAACCATACCCAAGATTATCCACAGCTTGGGAGCGCGCAAGCACAACAAGTATGTGGCAATCAACTGCGGAGCCATCCCCGAGGGCACCATCAACAGCGAACTCTTCGGTCACAAGAAGGGCGCGTTTACTGATGCCGACGCCGACCGCGTGGGCTACTTTGAGGACGCCGACGGAGGCACAATCTTCCTCGACGAGGTGGCCGAGATGCCCGCTTCGACCCAAGCCATGCTGCTGCGTGTGCTTGAGAGCGGCGAGTTCTTCAGGCTGGGCGACTCGGAAGTGCGCAAGACCAATGTGCGCGTGGTGGCAGCGACCAACAAAGACCTGCTTTCCGAGGTGCGCGCCGGACGATTCAGGGGCGACCTTTACTACCGCCTGGCGGCTACCAAGATAGAGTTGCCGCCGCTGCGCAAGCGTGGCATCGACGACATACGCACCCTCATCATGCTGTTCTCAACCAAGTTTGCACAGGCCAACCGCAGCCCGCTCGCCAAGTTCACCGACGGAGCCATCAAGCTCTTTGCCGAGCAGGAATGGGAAGGCAACGTGCGCGAACTCAAAAACGTGGTGGAGCAAGTGTCGCTTTTCGAGGCCGGTAACACCGTTGACGAGCACGTGGCAGCCCGATACCTTAACAAGGAAGCCTCCACGGCGAGCAACGTGCCCGCGCTCATCGAGCACGGCAAGGCCGACTATGCCATGGAGCGTGCCTTCATCATGGGGTCTATCACCCGCCTCTACGAGGAGGTGGCACGTCTCACCAGCCTCATCGAGGGCGGCCACACGGCACCGGCTTATGTGGCAAGCGAAGCCATGACGCTGCACCGCGAGATGTCCACACTGCTGCAAGCACCCTCACGCATCGAGGGCGACAACACAGGCGTGATAGAACGCATCGACTCGCAAGACACGGTCCAGCACGGATATGTTGACCACGTGGAGGAAGTCATGCAGGTGAAGACCCTCGACGAGACCGAGCGCGACACCATAGCCGAAGCGCTCATACGCAACCGCGGTCGCCGACGCCGCACCGCCGAGGAGCTCCAAATCTCGGAACGCACCCTCTACCGCAAAATCAGGCAGTATAATCTTGAAAATATCGAAGACCAATAATGGACAACATCGTTGACGACATAAAGGCCAAACTGAAAGACGGCGGCACCAGCCAGGCATGGCTCGAGCACACACTCGACGAGCACCCCTATTTCACCGCCCCCCTGCTGCTCTACCTCAAAGAACACGGCATCGAGGGCAACGAGGAACTGCTGGGCCTGCTCGCCATCGCTTCGCCCGACCGCAAAGTGCTCGCCACGCACCTGGGCGACGGAGTGGACAACTTCGCAGGGTTCTATCCCCCCGAGGCAAAGCCCGAGACACCCGACACCGATGACGCCATCGACCGCTTCCTCAACAACTTCGGCAGCAACAACCCCAGGGAACTAGAAGCCATCAACAACGCCATCTTCAATCCCACGCCCGACTATGCCGACATCCTTGCGGCACAAGACGACGACACGCCCATGCAGCCGCTCACACAGCAAGACGAACTGATCAACAACTTCATCACAGAGAGCAAGCAACGCGAGCGCGCCGTTGCCCAGGCACCGTCGCAACCCCACGTCGAGGAACAGGAAAAGGCCGAAATCGCACACGAGGTCATCGACGAGCATGAGCACATTGACGACTCCATGCTGCAAGAATCACTGGCAAAATCTTACATTTCTAGGCGCAAGTATGCACAAGCACTCGAAATTATTGAAAATATAAATTTGCGTTTTCCAGAAAAAAGTATTTACTTTGCAGACCAAATTCGCTTTTTGCGTAAATTAGTATTAAACGAAACAATAACAAATAACAAATAAACAACAAAAATGTATCCAATTTTTGCAATTCTCATTTTAATCGCATCTGTACTTCTTATAGGTGTAGTACTCATCCAAAAGTCAAAAGGTGGCGGTCTGGCTGCCAACGTGAACAACTACAACCAGTTCATGGGCGTGCGCAAGACAACCGATTTTATCGAAAAAGCAACATGGTGCCTCGCAGCTTTCGTAGCTGTTCTGTCAATCGCATCAGCCTTTGTAGTAGATAGTTCTATGGTTAAGGCTGCTCCTCAGGTACAGGACAAGCCCGCTACCGAGACCCAGGCTCCCAGCTTCCCCACCTCACAGGGCGACGACAAGGCCCAGGCACAGCAGGGTGGCGAGGCACAGGCACAGCCCGCTGCTCAGCCCGCACAGGACAAGCCCGCCGAGAAGTAATCACACCCAAGCGAGAAATCACAATAACACATCGCACGCTCACTACGCCTGTGCAACACGCACAAAGGCGCCATGAGAGCGTGCTAATGTTGTTTAAGGTCAATTATTCGCATTTTTAATAATCTTTAACATTTACTATGTCGATCAACCATTTCCTATGTCTCGCGCTCTCCGCAGCAGCCATCTCGGTGTCGGGTTGCAGCAACACCACGCAACAGTCGAGCGACACCGCGCAGGAAAGCGAGGAAACCGTTTCGCAGGCACCACAGTTTGACGCCGACTCGGCCTATCAGTTCACAGCCGACCAGTGCAACTATGGTCCTCGCGTGCCCGGCACACAGGCCCATGCCCAATGCGCCAGCATGCTCACAGGCCGGCTCCGCTCGTGGGCCGACAGCGTGATCGTGCAAGAAGCAGCGGTGACAACCTTCGACGGGAAACATCTCACAGCCAAGAACATCATAGCACAGTTTAACCCCGAGGCCGAGGGACGCATCCTCCTGCTCGCCCACTGGGACTGCCGCCCGTGGGCCGACAAAGACCCCGACGAATCGCGCCGCAACGAGCCCGTCATGGGCGCCAACGACGCAGCCAGCGGCACAGCAGTCCTGCTCGAGGTGGCTCGCCAGCTCAAGTCGCAGCCCACAAGCATGGGTGTTGACATCGTGCTTGTCGATGTGGAAGACTGGGGCAACGAGAACGATGACGACAGCTGGGCCCTGGGCACACAGTACTGGGCTGCACACCCGCACGTGACCGGCTACAGGCCGCTCTACGGCATCCTGCTCGACATGGTGGGTGCACGCGGCGCGCGCTTCGGCTATGAGTATCACTCAATGCACTTTGCTCCCAGCGTGGTGCAAAACGTGTGGAAAACAGCGCAAGAGGCCGGATTTGGCAACTACTTCGGCAACCACAACTCGGGCGGAGTGACCGACGACCACGTACCCATCAACAATGCCGGAATACCCTGCATCGACATCATCGACATGCGAGACACAGGGTTCTTTGACGGCTGGCACACCACCCACGACACAATGGACTGCATCGACCGCAACACCCTCAAAGCCGTGGGCCAGACGCTTCTCAACGTCATCTACAACAATTAGTGCA
>JAGHSP010000048.1 GCA_018065815.1 Candidatus Sodaliphilus limicaballi
ATTAAATCTACAATTGAGCACGCAAATATACACATTTTTTGCCGATTAATCGAAAAAACTTTGCTTTATAAATATTAAAAGAGCATTCACAACTATCCCGCAATGGGGCTATCTCGCGCAGATCACGCAGATATTTTGATTAAGGAAAGAAAGAAATTATCCAAATTTATAAAAAATGAGTTTGCGATATCGTGAAATTATTAGTACCTTTGCAATGGAAAATTTTACTAAATAATTTTTTTATGGGTGGTTTCTTCGGAGTTTCATCTCACAAACCGTGTGTTGACGACCTGTTCTATGGCGTTGACTACAATTCACATCTGGGCACACGTCGTGCCGGTATGGTAACTTACAACAGCGTGGAAAACAAATTTTGCCGTTCGATACACAATATCGAACGTTCTTATTTCCGCACTAAATTTGAGGACGAGCTGTCAAAGTTCGTGGGCGATAGCGGCGTGGCCGTCATCAGCGACAACGACCCGCAGCCCATCATCTTCAACTCCCGGCTGGGGCAGTTTGCCATCGTCACTGTTGCACATATTACCAACAAAGACCAACTTGCCCAAGAACTGCTTGACAAGAATCATCACTTCGCCGAGTTAAGTTCAGGCAAAATCAATCCCACCGAGCTCGTGGCGCTGCTCATCACCGAGGGCAAAGACTTCGTAGATGGCATCAACAACGTGTTCAAGAAAGTGAAGGGTTCATGCTCAATCATGCTGCTCACGCCACAAGGCATCATCGTGGCCCGCGACCGTCTGGGACGCACTCCCATCGTCATAGGCAAGAAAGACGGCGCGCGCGCGGCATCGAGCGAGTCAACATCGTTCCCCAACCTTGACTATGAAATCGAGCATTACGTGGGCCCCGGCGAGATCATCCTGTTCAACGCCGACACCTTCACGCAGCTGCAAGCCCCAGGCAAGGAAATGCAGATATGCGCATTCCTGTGGGTATATTACGGTTTCCCCACATCGTGCTACGAAGGCATCAACGTGGAGCAAGTGCGATTCAACATAGGCCACAAGATGGGTCTCAAAGACAACAACGAGGTGGATTGCGCCTGCGGCATCCCCGACTCGGGAACAGGCATGGCAATCGGATATGCCGAGGGCAAGAACGTGCCGTTCCACCGCGCTATCTCAAAGTACACCCCCACATGGCCCCGCAGTTTCACCCCCAGCGACCAGGCACGGCGTGACCTCGTGGCCAAGATGAAGCTCATACCTAACAAAGCAATGCTCGAGGGCAAACGAGTGCTCTTCTGCGACGACTCCATCGTGCGAGGCACACAGCTCCGCGACAACACCAAGGTGCTCTATGACTACGGAGCCAAAGAAGTGCACATGCGCATCTCCTGTCCGCCGCTCATCTACGGCTGCAAGTACATCGGTTTCACCAACAGCAAGAGCGACATGGAGCTCATCACGCGCCGCATCATAGGCGAGTTTGAAGGCGACCCGTCAAAGAACCTTGACCGCTACATCGACCACACCACGCCCGAGTACCAGCGCATGGTCGAGGAAATCAAAAACCGCTTTGGCCTCACCTCGCTCAAATTCAACACCATCGACGACCTCATCGAGGCAATAGGCATGCCACGCTGCAAAGTGTGCACCTACTGCTTCGACGGCAAGAGCATCGATTGAAGCATAAAGGCTGAACCTGAATGAAACGCGACATAGTCGAGAAACAGCTCACTGAACAGATGCGTTGCAGCAACAACAACTCATTGCTGCAACGCATTCATGTGCTTGACAGTGACCCCGACTTCGTGCTCGACTGCCGCGTTCACGACATCGCCTTGCCCGGCATCATCATGTATAAATACCGCACCGGCGGCGACCATTCCACCATGCTCGTGAGCGATGACGGAGAGCGCGGATATGAGTTCCTCATAGAGACCGACAAGGACGTGCCGCACTGGGGCATATACTTTGGGATGCGTGGCATCATTCTCAGCGACGACTCGGCAGCAGCAGTCACAGCCTACAACCAAGAGTGGGACATGCTCAAACTGCGCGTTTTCAAGGAGCTAAACAGCCAACTGGGCGGGGACTTCTCACTGCGCTGCGAACCTGCCGACAACGTCAACGACGGCGCCTACTGGCCCTTCTGGTTCCGCCTGGGCCCAGGCGAGGACGTGCGCAGCGTCGCAGTAGGCGCAGTCAAGATAATTTACGACATCTATCGCCAGCACCTGTCGGGGGAAATCTCGACACACGCCGGAACACCACGGCACACTAGCAAAAAACGCTACACCGCAGCACCGTTCACACTCGATGCCTACCACGCCCTGGAACAACTGGCAGGCCCGCAGGCAGGATTGCTGCGCCAATTTATCGCCACCCACGAGGCCAGCGGAATGCTCACCCACAAGTCATCGCGGGCAACCCATTACTGGCAATGGAACGGCACCGAGACGGCATTTGCCACCCTAGTGGCGCACCTGTGCGACAGCCTTGACATCAACACCGGCACACGCACCACCCCACGCCGCCCCTGGACAGCATTTCAACTCGTGTTCAAAAACACCAACGGCGAACCATTCAGCAACCTGCGCAAGTCCTACAACCAACGCAAAACCCGCCTCCAGTGAAAACAAACCACAGATTAAACAGATTTTTATTTTAAGTATTGCTGTCTGGTAAAAAAAGAAAATAATTTTATTTTGAATTTTATGCTTAGAAAATAGCTTGC
>JAGHSP010000260.1 GCA_018065815.1 Candidatus Sodaliphilus limicaballi
TTATAGCATTTATAGCGTTTATAGCATTTAGTATTTATAGTATTTATAGTAACCGAGGGCTGGATCTAATGGAACCAGTCCTCGGTTTTATTCGATATTCAGGAAAATTCTACCAGATATTATGCATTAAATCATTTTTAGTTCTCTTGGGGGACGCCTTTGTTGTGGTTCATCACTAGGTCGTGGGCGCGTTGCATGAAGCGGTCGAACTCGGGCTTGGCGCTTGCGCGCACTAGTTCGGGACGGTTCTCGGGGATGACGATGCGTTTCGCTACGATGGCTTGTATTAAATAACAAAAATATTACGGGAGGACTCCTAATGGGTTGTGGAGTCCTCCCGTGTTTTGTCTATTGGTAGGGTCTTAATTGTTAAGGATTGCATTTACTAAGATGTTGAGGTCGCCCACATCTTCAGCACCATCGTGGTTCAGGTCGTGCAGATAGCTGTAATAGCCTTTCATGATGTAGTCGATAACCACGTTGATATCGCTCACATCTACCACGCCGTCATCGTTGACATCACCAGGAATGCGGTATTTATTTACAACAACATAGTTGGCATTTGACTTGAGTTTGAGATAAGCGCTTCCTGCCGGTAGGGTATAGGTTGCGGGAATGTGGACGAAGATGCCCTCAACATCATCCCAGTAGTAGATGCGTTCGTCGCCTTCCTGTGCCTGTGAGAGCTGTAAATCGCCGTTGGGGTTCCCATGCAGGTAATTCTTGCACGGTTCTATTGTTTCCTCGCTGGGGCGCTGGAGCTTGTATAACTTGTTTATTTCGGCTACTACAAGAACTCCCTCGCCAGTGGCTGTCTGCTGGGCGATGTCGGTCCAGTACACATAATTGTCGTCAGGATTGTCATAACGGTCAAGGACTACTGCTCCAAGTTCTGATTTTTGCCAGTCAACGGGGTGTCCCACCGAGATAACGTCGGCTTGGACATCGTCAATGAGATCATCGGTTTCGGTCTTGCGTAGGTAGTATGCGTCAATGCAGTTGCGGGGTACGCCATTGGTTGTCCAGTTCTTAGTGAACTTCTTGCTTGCATTCCACTGGTTCCACTTCACATAGCATTTAAAGTCGTCGGCGTTGCCGGCAAACCATTCCTTGCCCCATGTGTCGGCGGTTACATCGCCCAAGAAGGTGATTTCCTTGAGTTGTCGGCAACTCAAGAACGCGGAGGCACCAATCTCGGTTACATTCTCGGGGATGGTGACATCGGTGATGCCGGTAAACTGGAAAGCGTTTTTGCCGATTCTCTTCAGCGCCCTGCTCTGCTCGAGCGGCAGTGTCACGATGTCGCTGGCGTTGTAAAGGCAGCTGTCGTCATATTCCACGATGAGGTATTTCTTGTTTACACCATTGAGCGTATAGGTTGAGTACAAGCCTCCGTTGAATGCAGTGGTTGACAGCACTCCGGGATTGTTGGCGGGGCTATAGACATACTTGGCAGTGCCGTTGTAGGTCACTCCCTCGAAGGTAATGGGCTCGTCGCTGATGATGGTGGTGTGGTAGCGGGTGTTGAGGAGACCTGCGTTGTTGTAGGTGAAGTCGCATGCACCGGCACTAATCACCAGTTTATTCCACCCCGAGTTTTTGTACTGCTCGACAACGCCTGTGGGGACATAGAGCTTGCATGACGTTTGCACTGAGGTGAGTGTAGGTGTCATTGCATACATCTCCTTGTTGTTGAGCGAGAGCCACTTCAACTGGATGATTTTCTCAAATGCGTTCCATCCGATGTACTTGATACTGCTGGGGATTAAAATAGAAGGGATTAGGTTTCCGCTCAAGGCCTTGTTGCCTATCGTCTCGATACCATACTGGAACATCAGGCCATTGGCAATGCGGCAGCCGTAGAAAGCCTCATTGCCGATGTACTTGAGTGAGCGCTCCAGTTTGAGTCCGGTGAGGTGAGATACACCGCGGAAAGCCTTGTCGCAAATGGTTTCGGTGTGACGGCTCAGTTCAAGTGTAAAGTCGGTGCTGGGCATGGTGTAGTTAGCAAACACTTCCGAGTCGATGGTGTTTACTAGATAATTTATATACTTATTGTTAATAGCATCAGTTATAGACAAGCCACTGGGTAATGGTAGCTTGCTGCCCGACCATGAACTTAGATTGATGCCCACTATCTTTGCCGTGCCAGCATATTTTTCATTGTATCTGTCATCGAGTCTGTCATCGAATCCTAAATAATCATAGTAGTATATAGTTAAGCTATCGGTACTTGTGATGGTGTAGTCAAAAATTGCGTGTCCGTCATTATGACGGAAGTCGTAGGCTCCGCTTTTTATCTCCTTGAAACGCCTGAAATTGCCGTTGTTCTGGTAGGCCTCTACGCTTTCATAGGGAACATGCATAGTGATTTCTGAACCGAGGCTAGAGTCAATGATATTGCCGGGGACTGTAGCCATATTTAGCCAGATATCTTTCATGCTAGGACAAGCTTCAAAGGGGCGTCCGATGAAATTAGTTACTGATGACGGGATGCGGCATGATTCCAGATTAGCACAGTTAGAAAAAGCCAATTGTTCTATAGAACTCACGCCGTAGGGTATTTCCACACTTGTGAGGTTATTGCAGAACCAGAATGAATGGGTCCGTATTGTTTTCAGGTTGGGAGACCATATATTTGTGTCATGGTCTGTGATGCTTGTAATAGTCCATTGGTTCCCGTCGGACGAAACTGTTACCGCTGCCTGGGGGACGCGATACAGCGTCTCTTGGCTCTTGTTGTATAAAACTCCGTGGTAAGAAGATAATCTGGTATTCTGTTCATCCACGATGATACGTTCCAGCCTCGGGTTGTTGTAGATAGCATCAGAGTAAAAAACAGTTACGCTCTGTGGAATAAAGAGGTTCTTGATATTGGAGGAGATTGCCCTTGAATGGATTTCCTCGATGTGGGTACCTAGATTTAATGAATCAAGGGCTGTGCAATTGTATAGTGCTTCCTCGTCGAGGGTCTTTAAAAGCCTGAGTTGCGACAGGTTAAGGCTCTTTATCTTGTTGTCGTTGTAGGCTGCGTGTTTGTTGATTGCCACGATGCGGTGGCGGTAGGGATTGACCGATGTGGTCACGTCTTTCAGCACAAAGTCGGTGTGAGAGGAAGTGGGGTTGAATCCCACGACGGTAGCCTCGGGTGTCGATGTCGTTGCATCGGTGACTGTGAGGTACACATCATCGATCATGAAGTCATAGGCCAGTCCTTCCTTAACATTCTCTACATTATAACTACAGTTGCCGGCATTGAGGGCTAAGCAATAAGCGCTTTTATTTACCCCTGGGTTGATGATAATCGATACCGGGTAGCCTGTGGTTTGGAAGATTGCAAGGGAACCGAATGTGGGAGGGGTCCAGCCTGCAAAACTGATTTCATAAGACTTGATGCCCTGGAATGCATATTGACCTACGGTGACAACCGTACTGGGAACGTGTATTGTCTTGACATTGGTGGCATTCTGGAATGCATAGTCGCCTACTATTCCGATGCCATAGTCAAGATAGACCGATGTGATGTTGGTTGTTCCCTTGAAGGCGTTGTTGGCCACTCCAGTCACCTTGTATGTCTTGCCGTTATAGGAGACTATCGTGGGAATGATGAGGGATAGTGATGCCTTGCTTTTGCCTGCGGTACTGAGGCCGCTGGCAGTTGCAGTGTTGTCGCTGAGGAGCGCATACTTCACATCGCCAATCTCTGCGAAAATCGTTTGTGCATGCATGGCAATGCATGCCATTGCTACGGTAATAATGAAAAGTAATCGTCTCATAGTAGTAATTTTTATGGGGATCCGTTGTGTAG
>JAGHSP010000310.1 GCA_018065815.1 Candidatus Sodaliphilus limicaballi
GTCAACATTACTGATGCTGTGCGGCCTCGCACTGTTCACAGCATGTAGCGATGACAATGGGTCGAACCCCACCCTCACTGAACCTAGCGTGTTTGTGCTCAACACACCCGCTAATCAGGACAACCTGGTGGACCTGGCTCACTCGTCAACTATCACGCTCACTTGCAGCCAGCCCAACTATGGCTTCCCCGCTGCAACTACCTACAACGTGTGGGTGGGAACCCAAGCCGACATGAGCGACAAGGTTTTCATGGAGATCAACTCTAAGTCTCCCACACTCGAGATCGACGCTGCCACACTGGCAAGCACCCTCACCGATATCATGGTGTGGCGCGGCATGACTGAGGAAGACTTCCCCATGACAATTCCCGTTTACTTCCAGGCCGAGGCAGTGATGACCAAGACCACTGGCGACGCTGTTGAAACTACACGCATCCTGAGTAACATCGTTTCATTCAAGCAAGTTGCTCTTGAATTCTCATTGCCCCCCGTTACTGCTCCTGAGACCCTCTATGTTGTGGGTAACTTCTGCGGTTGGAACTGGGATAACTGCGTATCAATGGCTCAGACCTACGGCGAGACCGACAAGCTGTGGCACCTTGTTTACATCGATGGCAGCGGTATCAAGTTCAATACTAATACTGCTTGGGATGGTGGCGAGGTTGGCTTCGCAGGCATCACTATCGATCCTGAGAGCGAACTCGGCGACGAGATCATCGACGGCGAAGGCAACATCGCATCAAGCAAGCCCGGCTGGTACCTGATGATCGTTAAGTGCAACGTAGAAGGCCGTGACATCAAGTACACCGTAACCTTCAACAAGCCCGAGGTATGGCTGATGGGTACAATCACCCCGAACGCTGACTGGAAGGAGAAGGAAGAAGGCTGTATGTTCACTGTTCCCACAACTGCCGACGGCGAATTCGTATCACCCGAATTTGCTAACGATGTATCAGGCGACGGCGGTGCACGTGCTTACGTTAAGATTCCCGGCCACGACTGGTGGCAGAGCGAGTTCATCGTGGGCCTCGACGGCGACAAGATTTCTTATCGTGGAGCTGGCGACGACCAAGAGCGCGTTGACGGTAAGGCTGGTCAGAAGTTCTATCTCAACTTCACTAAGGACACAGGCCGCATTGAGTAATAACTAATATCTCGACCTGCACTGGGGTCGCAACAGTGGCCCCGATGCAGCGAGAGAATTAAAACGATACAATTTACTTATGAAAAAATTTGCATCATTTTTATCAATAGCATTGGTAGCCGGTCTCCTCTCATCTTGTACTGAGGACTTCAAGGACTGGGCCAATCCCCAAGGCAACGATCCCGAAGCACCCTTCGAGGTAGCTTTCACTGCTACAAGCGCAGCTGCCTATGACTTCAACACAATGGAAGGTGTTGACACCATCCAGCTCTTTAACCCCGAGGTTAAGGCAAGCGTTGAAGGCGCAACAACTGAATATGCTGTGGTTCTCCACAACGCCGACAAGACAAAGTCAACCGACCTCCGTACTTTTGAGAACGGCAAGGCTCGCAAGGACGAAGTCACTAGCGCCGTTATCAAGGTTGCTGGCACACAGAGCGAGCAGCGCGTGCTTCCCATGACCATCATTGCCTACACCAAGGTTAATGGTCAGGCTGTGCGCAAGCAGGTTGAGGACGTGAACCTCACCGTAACCATCGTTCCCGTTCCCGTTCCCGAGGTATGGTACATCAGCGGTAACGGCATAGGCAACGGCACTGGCAGCCACCTGGCAGCAGCTTGCGTGGCAATGTTCCCCAACCCCGACAACTTCGAGGAGCTCATCTTCGCTTGCAAGCTCGACAAGTCTTCTTATTTCTGGATCTACAAGGAAGAGGGCAAGCGCTATCCCGTGATAGGCTGCAGCAAGGACGACGGCACTATCACCAGCGCCGACGACGCTACTGCTAAAGGCAACCTCAATCCCTTCCAGCCCGAACTCGAAGAAGGCTACTACAAGATCGTGTTCAACGTCAAGACCTTCACCATCAGCTATGAGAAGCTTGAAGACTCATTCAAGGTATATAGCTCTATCTCAATGCCCGGCTCATGGCAGGCCAACGCATGGAGCCCCGGTGAGGACTTCATGACTCCCGAGACAATCACTCTTGCAACTCGCGAGAACCACGACTGGAGCGCTACAGTGACCTTCGCAAGCGATTGCGAGTTCAAGTTCTGTGCCGACGGCAGCTGGGATGGCGACAACTGGGGCAACAGCGGATTCCCCATGGGTACTGCTTCGGCAGGTGCCAATATCATGGGTACCGCAGGAACTTACAAGGTTATCTTCAACGACATCCTGAAGTCTTACTACTTCCAGGAGGTGACTGAGTAAAAAATATTAAATGGTTGATTGGGCCGCACGACCCAGTCAACCTTTTAATTGAACATTCTATTATAAACCAATTTAAAAACAAAACAAAACTATGAAGAAATTTTTCGCTTCAATGTGCTTAGCTGCTGCTACAATCTTCGGTATGCAGGCTGCTAATGTTTACATTCTGGGTAACTGCGGTGCAGGTACCGCTTGGGATCCCGCTAATCCCGTAGAGATGCAGACAACTGATGGCAACGTCTTTACTTTCACTAACGACTTTGAGGCAAGTTCTTACTTCAGCTTCACAACTGCTAAGGGTACTTGGGACGAGATTCACGACTTCCGTGTAGCTGCTCCCACTAACAACTATGCGATCAACGCCAACAACTTCGACCAGGTAATCGCATGTAACGAGATGGGTATCGACACCGACAACGCATTCCTCATCGAGGCTGCCGGTAACTACACCCTCACTTTCAACCTCGAGGAGCTCACACTCGTAGTTCACCCCAACGGTGAAGTTAAGCCCGAAGAGATCGTTCCCGACGGCCTCTACATCATGGGTACAGTAAACGGTCAGAACTGGAACACCAACGAGGGTACCAAGATGACTACTGCCGACAACGTAGTTTACAAGGCTAACATCGAAATCGCTGACAGCGCTGCTAACTTCAGCTTCACTAAGGCTCTTTCACAGACTGCTTCTAACTGGGCAGGTATCGCACAGTATCGTTTCGGTGCGCTCTACAACCAGTACAGCGTAACCGAGGAGCTCGGCGAGGCTATCGCACTCGGCGATGATGGTACAGACTACAGCTTCGAGCTCGCACAGGGCTTCTACGAGGTAACTGTTGACCTCAACGCTCGCACTATGACCGTTGTTTCAACCGATGAGCCCGCTCAGAAGTACTATGTTATCGGTTCAGCATTCGGCAACTGGGATCCCAAGAACCCCGTTGAACTCGTTCAGGACGGTGACAACTACACTTGCGAGTTTGAATTCACTGGCGACAACTACTTCGTATTCACAGGCGCTAAGGGCTCATGGGATGCTATCAACGCATTCCGCTTCGGTCCCCTCGAGGCTAACGAGGACGTAACTGAAGGCGTTGAGACTGCTACTCAGCTCTCAACTAACGGCGACGCTTCTTACAAGATGGTTTGCGACGGCAAGTACGTTGTAACTTTCAACCCCACAGCTCTTACCTTCACAGTTAAGGCTGCTGCTGGTCCCGAACCCGAACCCATTAAGGGCGACATCAACAATGACGGTACTGTTGACATCACCGATGCTAACATCCTGTTCAACGTTGTTCTCGGCATCGATACAACTCTGTATCCCCACGCTGACGTAACTGGTGACGGCACTGTTGACATTTCAGATGCTAACGCAGTTATCAACATCATCCTTGGTGCAAAGTAATTTAGCACACCACAACACTTAAATATCTGCAGCCTCCGCACGGGGGCTGCAGTTTTTTTTCTAGAAGCGCTAGAAAAGCTCGACTATCTGGTATATCTAGAGATTCTGGATCAGCGGATTTTCTGGTTGGTGAGGCAAGAAATAGATAGGGAGAAGAGGTGAAACATCCCTTTGGGGATGTGATATGGTAGGCAGCCATGCAGGCGTGCCATGGGTACGCCGAAATGGCTGTAAA
>JAGHSP010000321.1 GCA_018065815.1 Candidatus Sodaliphilus limicaballi
ATAAAATTGTATTTTTCATGATAAGGAGATTGATATATTCACTAGTGGGAGCACTTGCATTCTCGACATTGCTGGTAGCTTGTTCGGGGCACAGTAATGACCCTAGGCTGGTGCAAGCCGATTCGTTGCTCTCACAGCACAAGGATAAAGAGGTGTTGTCGCTTCTATCTTCTATTGACAAAACTTCATTTAACAAGGCAGATAATGCCTATTATTGCTTGTTGCTCACCAAGGCTCAATATCGCAACCATGTGCATGTGCCAGGGGATTCTGTGATAGATATTGCAGTGGAGTATTTCCGAGAGAATAGTGATAGCGTGAGATACACCAGAGCACTTATTGCAAAGGGAGAAATGAATGACGCCCTAGGCAATCAAGACATAGCAGTGGATTGCTTCCACATGGCCGAAGATGTTGCAGCTTCAACTGACTATAATAATTTAGGTTATGCCAAGTTGAGACTAGGTTTTGTTTACCAGAACGAATACCTAGGCGTGAAGTCGATTGCAATGGAGAAGTTTCGTGAGGCATTGCCTCTGTTCAGGAAGGCACGAAACAAGCACAACGAGATGCTGTGCCTCTCGCATATGGGACATCTAATGCGCGCAATTGATGACAAGGGCGATAGTGCGGTGATGTGCTTGAACGAAGCCATTAAAATCGCCCAGGACCTGAATGAGAAAAGCGTAGCCAGCGAGTGCAAATATTCGCTTGCCGAATATTACTGCTTGATGACCAACGACTACGGCAAGGCAAAAGCCATAGGGATAGAAGCCATTAACAGCAAGGATTTTGACTTAGAACATCCCAGGTTGCACTATTGCATTGCTCAAATTTATGCTCATGAGGGACAAGTTGATTCTGCTTGGCATTATGTCAACACGGCTCCCAAGATGGTGGAGTCGGTAGATACGATGTGGTATTACAAAACACTTGCCGATATTGCCAAGTATTCCAAACAAATAGATTTGTCTCAACGTTACCTTAACGAGAGTAATAAGATAAGCGCTTCTATGCTCATCAGCGGGTTAAATTACAAGTTGTTGAGTGTTGAGAAAAAATATGATACCCAAAAAGTTGAACTGAAAAACCAAGCGTTGCAAGCCAAGTTTCAAAATTCATTGTTGATTATTGCGTTGTGCGTGATCATTGTATTGGTGTTGATTGTCTTTGTAATAAGGTATCGCAGCAGGTATCGCCTCAAACAGAGCGAATTTGAATCGATGACAGCCGACTTGAATGCCTCGCTTCGCAGCTTGGAGGACCTGAAAAACACGATTAAGGAACATGAAGAAAAGAAGCAACTGACGTCGAGCATGGGCAGCGATGGTAATAATGCTGTAAACGGCATGAAGTCCATCATTGATGATCAAATCAAAATTGTTCACCAGCTCATATTATGGTCCTATGAATATGACGAGAAAAAGTTTGCCGAGAAATTCCAGTCAATCATGTCATTGAGCGAGGACGGAAACAGTTCGTCATACTGGCGCAACATCCAGACTATTGCAAACGACTTGCACGACAATATCTTGGTAAAGGCACAGGAACTGGCCTCTGGCAAACTCAATGAGAGCGAGATTAATTTCCTGGCACTGTATAGTTGTGGTATTTCACGCACCGTTATCATGCTGTGCATGAAATACAAGAGCCTAGGAACTATCTACAACAAGAAGATACAGATAGCCAAGAAGTTAAAGGTTAACAACCTGGATGAATTTATCACAGGATTCACTCATATCAGCGAAGGCCAATAATCATTTTCTCAGAACTGCGATATTTTTGTATAAAACCCTGTTCAAACATTTGCGTTTTTGGATAGAAAACAGTAACTTTGTTGTTGAAATATGCTATAATGATTTAATCGATTAAGTTGCTGTTTTTACCATTTACTTTTATGCAGACGCAACGTTGATTTTGACTTCACCGGCAACTACACTCGTGAGCTACACTTGACACCCGATACAACTGGAAAAACAGCGTTGGTACCGTTGAGAACCGTCCTTTGAACGAGACTCGCTGGAATTATGGACGCGAACGCTCGCACATGGACTATTACCAGAGCTACGGACTTGGATTCTATGAGTTCTTCCAGTTCTGCGAGGAGATAGGCGCCCAGCCACTTCCTGTTTTAAGCTGCGGCATGGCTTGCCAATTCAATAACGACATAACCAAGGCTGGTGATTGGTTGGCACAGGGCGATAGCCTGTGTGAGTTCATTCAGGATGCTATCGACCTCATTGAATTCTGCAACGGTGACCCAGCAACGAGCAAGTGGGCACATGTGCGTGCCCAGATGGGACATCCTGCCCCTTTCGGACTCAAATATTTAGGTATTGGCAACGAGCAGTGGGGCGAGTATTATGCTCCCATGCTCATGGCGTTCATGGAGCCCATTCGAAAGCTGTATCCCGAGATTCAGATTATCGGTTCAGCAGGTCCTTGGCCCGACGGCAAAGAGTATGACGAAATATGGCCGCTCATGCGCGAAGCCAAAGTTGACCTCGTTGACGAGCACTTTTATAAGAACGAGGAATTTTTCCTCTCGCAAGCACATCGCTACGACAAGTTCCCTCGTAAAGTCCCAAGGTTTTTGCTGGCGAATATGCTTGTCATGGAACAGGAAAAAAATGGAATCGCTTCTATTCATCGATATGCGAGGCAGCTCTCATGACAGGTCTCGAACGTAATGCCGACGTGGTGCGCATGGCAACCTATGCACCGCTATTTGCTCACATCGATGGCTGGCAGTGGCGCCCTGACATGATTTGGTTTGATAACCTACGCTCTGTGCGCACTTCTTCTTACCTCGTTCAGCAGCTTTTTGCCACTAACCGTGGCACCCACGTGTTGCCCACCACATGCCCCGATGGCGATATATATGCAAGTGCAGTACTCGACAAGGACGACAGCAGTGCAATCATTATCAAGGTAGTTAACGCTGGTTTTAACGACGCCCCAGTGACCATTAAACTCAATGGTATCAAAGGCGAACACAAGATGACTAGCACAACACTTGCCGCTAGCAATATCACAAGTATGGAAAATGTTAACTACACCATGGTGGCCGATGTGCTCGATTGCGACAATTCGCTCACTCACCCAGACAATGTGGTGCCAGTAGTGGAAAGCACTACAATCTCAACTCCGTCGTTTACAATAAACACCCCCGCACGCTCGTTAACAGTATATAGAATCAAATAACTTGTAACGGCTTTCTAGGCTATATCGAACATAAAAATAACTAAAATAATATGAAGAAATTACTCTTTATCTCATTGCTGGCGTTTTCATTCACAAGCGCTAGTTCACAGGCTATCAAGCAAGACCCGCAGGTCGAAGCTCAAGTCGAGGCCCTGTTGTCTAAAATGACACTTGAAGACAAAGTGGGCCAGATGTGCGAGCTTGCTATCGATAAGGTAGCCCAGAAGTCAAGTGATGACCACGTCATCAGTAACAAATCAATGCAGAGCCTTGCAGGCGGAATGCTCTCGGCCGAGAAAGTCAACGAGGCGTTCAGCACTTATCGTGTAGGGTCTATTCTTAATGTGCCCGAAGGCATAGCACAAAAACCCAAGGTGTGGGCCGACGTTATACGCACGCTCAACAGCGCCAGTGAATTCCAGTGCGGCGTGCCGGAACTATATGGCGTGGACGAGATTCATGGTGCTAGCTATGTTTGGGGTGCTACTCTGTTCCCCCAGGAAGTGAGTCAGGGCGCATCTTTCAACAAAAATATCCCTTACCGCATCGGCCAGATTACTGCATATGAGAGCCGTGCAAGTCTCATTCCCTGGGTTTACTCACCAGTTATGGATGTGGCTCGATCACCGCTTTGGTCGCGCATGTGGGAAAGCTTTGGCGAAGACTGGCATGTTAATGCTATCATGGCAAGCCAGCTCACACGTGGACTTCAAGGCGACGATCCCAACCACTTGGGCATGAACAATGTGGCTGCTTGCCTCAAACACTATCTTGCTTATGGCGCTGTTATCAGTGGTAAGGACCGCACACCCTCGAGTGTGACCTACCGCGAGATGATGGAAAAGTATTTCCAACCTTTCCGCACTTGCATTGAAGCTGGTGCATTGAGTTTCATGGTTAACTCGGGCAATAATAGCGGCATGCCTTTCCATGCCAACCACAAACTGCTTACCGAGTGGGCCAAGGAAGGTCTCAACTGGGACGGCATGATTGTTACCGACTGGGGCGACATTGACAACTTGTGGAAGCGTGACCATGTGGCAGCCAACAAGAAAGATGCTATCTGCATGGCCATCAACGCTGGTATTGACATGACAATGGATCCTTATTCAACCGACTTCTGCACATTACTAACTGAACTTGTGAACGAAGGTCGCGTGCCCATGTCACGCATCGATGATGCTGTGCGTCGCATCTTGCGCCTCAAAATTCGCATAGGCCTGATGGACCGTAGCACCTGGGACATTCCCTACGAACGCGTCAAGGGCATGAAAAAGAAAGATAAAACATTAGTTGAGATGTATCCCGATTTTGGCAGCGAGAAGTTTGCACAGGAAGCCATCAGCATGGCCGAGGAATGCATGGTATTGCTCAAAAACAAGGATAATGTCTTGCCTTTGAAACAGGGAAGCAAGTTGTTTGTGTGCGGTCCCAATGCCGATAACTTCCGTCCTATGAACGGTGGATGGTCTTACACCTGGCAAGGCCACATGGCCGACAGCGTGTGTCGCGCAATAGGTAAGTACCACACATTCTACACCGCGTTGGCTAATAAGTTTGGTAAGGATAACGTTGAGTTCAGCGAGATGGTGAAGTATGACATGACTCCCGAGATGTGGCGCAACGACATGCAGGTGCCCGAAATCCTTATTGAGGACGGTAACCGCACTATCGACAAGATAAACCGTGCTGATGTTATAGTGGCATGCATCGGTGAGAATTCTTACTGTGAAACTGTGGGAAACATCGACGACCTCACTCTGTCGCAGAATCAGCTTGACATGGTAAAAGCACTGGCACAGTTTGGCAAACCCATTATACTGGTGCTCAACGAGGGTCGTCCCCGTATCATTGCCGACATTGAGCCCTTGGCAAACGCTGTGGTTCATACATTCCTCCCAAGTAACTATGGCGGTGACGCATTGGCTAATTTGCTCGCTGGCGATGCCAACTTCTCGGGCCGTCTGCCTTACACTTACCCCAAGTACCACGGTTCATTTATCACCTACGACTGCAAGCCTGCTGAATTTGTTGAGACAATGGAAGGTGCCTACAACTACGAAGCACACACCGTTGTGCAATGGCCTTTTGGTCACGGTTTGAGTTATAGTGACGTGAAATACACTAATTTCAAGCTAACACATCAGCCCACAACCATTGGTACTGCCGTTGCAACTTGCGGGTTTAGCCCAGCCACAGCAGCCGGTCCGCAGTTTGCCGAGGGCGACATGCTTACATTCACGGTTGATGTCACAAACAGCAGCAACCGTGCAGTCAAAGAACCCGTATTGCTCTTTGTAAGCGACCTTGTGGCAACCCTCACGCCCGACGTGAAGCGCCTGCGTGCATTTGATAAGGTAGAGCTCGCTCCAGGTGAGACCAAGACTGTTACCTTCAAGGTCGCTCCCAGCGACTTGTCATACGTCAACGAAGACATGCAGTGGATCCTCGAACCCGGTCAGTTCCGCGCCACCTGCGGCAACGAGTCGGTAACCTTCGAGCTCAAGTAACGAGCAATTGGTGTCTCAGAATACACAACAATTATCACCTCACGACCACTTTGCAGTGTTCCTGGCTGTGGCTGGTTGTGAGGGTGACGATGTAGATGCCGGGGGTGGCTTCTAGGGCGGGGAGTGTTACCTCGTTGGTGCCCTGTGTGAGCATTACTGCCTTTGTTGCTATCTGCATGCCGGTGGTTGACCACAGTTCAACCCTTGCGGGCTCGTTGCTCTCGGCATTGTAGCGGGCTAGAATGCAACCGTCGGTAACGGTGGCTGTGAGATTGCCGTTAGACGTGGTAGTGACGTCATTGATGCTCGAGTGACCTGTAGGAGGATAGTAGGCCTTGAAGTTGCGCAGGGGCAGCACTTTGCCTGTGCCGCTCACGGTGTTGAGGCCAAACTTGATTGCCAACAGACTGAGCGGATAACGCTCTACGCCGAAGGGAATGCTGTCTTCCTGGAAACGGGTCATGAACACGCCGTTGTGAGTGTCCTTGGCATCAACTTGCACGTTGAATGCTTTGCCCTGGTTGTCGCGCATCATGAAGGTCATGTTAGTAACCAAACCCTCAGGGTCGGTCAGTTCGATGCCAAGCGAGTCGGGAAGGCTGTATAGGCGCTTGTTCAACGTGAGTTTTATATAAGGTGCACGCGAAGATGTCTTGTCAAAGCACAGTTCGGTATTGCTGTTCAGAGTGATGTTTGTAGCACCCGACTTAGCCACGTCAAAGTGGCTGATATCGGTCATCTCGTCGATGACAATCTCTTCGGGGGCGATTTCAACTGTTGCCTCGATATCCAGCGAGATGCCAGCATGTTCGCCGTGGAGCGAAACAATGCCGTTGCTCTTGCCCACGATGCATCCGTCCTCGATTGTTGCCACGTTGTCGTCGGTCGATGTCCATGCAAATGCTGTTGGGTCAAGGGCAAACTTGCCGTCGGCCGACTCGCCGTAGATCTGAACCAAAGGCTTGCGCACTGCATCCACGAGATATTTGTCATATACCGAGTAGATGGTATCGGCTGCCTGTAGTTTCACGGGTAATTCGGCGGTGAAACCGTCTTTAGTGGCGATAATCTTACCCTCAACGGCCTTTGCGCCCGAGTGGAACATAGCGTCAGCATCTACATAGCCCAGTTCTGCAGGTTCGCAGGTAAATGTGCATCCCTTGATGTCTTTGTCGAGGATTTCGTCATACTGGTTGTAGCCCATCACGCGCAGCGGAGTGAGCGAAATGACTGTGGGACCTATCTCCTCCTTGCTGAAGGCGAGGTGATGCATATCGTTGTCGGTGGGAGCGAGAGAAACAGCGATGAGAGCATCCTTGACGGGGCGTACTGCACCGCGACCGGGCACATTGAGCATCTCGGCGTCCATACAGATGGTTGCCGAACCGCCGCTGTCAAAGTTCACTACGTCCCATGCACCGTGCAGCACCATCCAGCTCGCCAGCTCCACACAGTCGACTGCCTGGCTTGCTGTAGACATCTCGGTGGTCACGATATACAGCTTAGTCTTGTCCAGCGAGATGCCAGCCATTACGCGCGATGATTTCTCATATTCGCGGCCGTTCTCAAAGTCGTTGTACTCACCGTCGTGGAACTTGCCGTCGTGCACAATGCTGGGATAGCCGTGGAAGCCGTTGATGATGTCGGCAGGCGCAGTGCGGCCCCAGGCATTGCTGGTGAAGCGTTGAGTCACGGTGATGACGTCGTCTGCCTGGACATGACCGTCCCACGCATGGCGCTTGCTGCCGCGCAACAGAATGACGTCATTGGTAGCCGATGTCTGCAATGGACTTTCAGACACCTCCAGCACCTTGCAGCGAATGTCCTTGCCGTTGACCGTCCACTCGTCCATGGCTTGCACGCTGATGTAGAGGCCGTCATCGCCTATGGTGCGAGAGTTGAAGGTATTGAAGTACACGCAGTCGCCCTCGGTACCCCATGCGCTGCTGTTGAAGTAGTCGATGTTGACTACTGTGCCGTCGGCAGCAGTGAGATGCAGGTCCATCGCGGGATAGAAAACCTCGGCCTTCTTATCCTTGGAAATACCTAGCATAGAGCGTCCCCAGGGGGTACGCGTCATCTGGCCGTTAGAGATATTGTTGCCTATGTTCATGCCGCCGTCATAGCTGAAGAAGTCGTGGTTCCACGCCAGTTTTACATGGTGTCCTTCGCGCGAGTTCTCGTTGTAGAACGTGGGCAAGTCCCAACGTGCCACGTCGGGCACACTGTTGCGGCTCTCCACCTGCTCAACCTTGTTGTGAGGGTTGCTCAGGTCAATCTCGGCAAACCAGAGTATGAGCGGTTTCTCGCGGAAGAGTATTTTCTGGTAGTGGATACCCGGTCCTACCATATAGGACTCGGCAATCTCGGCGCGTCCCCAGTCGGGGTCCTTGACCTCGTCAATAGCGAGTGATGTCATTGCCGTGAATGCGGCAACGAGCGATAGCAGCAGTATTCGTTTCATAGGTTTATTTAGTATAACGTGAGTTCGATAAATTTAATCGCTTGATTATTTGGAAAATAGCGGAATTTTTTGTAATTTAGTAGTGCAAAAAAAATCAAAGACAAAAATATTCCGCTATGTTCACTGATGACAAAGTTACTGAAATTTTCGTAATGTGCGATGAATTTAGTCAAAAATTTGATGAGTTCTTCAAAAAAACTTCACTTGAGGCTCCAAAGTCCGGCAAGCGCAAGTCTTACCGTGCCCCCAGGATGTGCGACTCGGAGGTCATGACTATTTTAATCCTGTTCCATAAATCCGGCTACAGGTGCTTGAAACATTATTATCTCAACCATATATGCACCGATGCCGAGATGCGCAAGCGTTTCCCTAAGACAGTGTCCTACAACCGTTTTGTCG
>JAGHSP010000189.1 GCA_018065815.1 Candidatus Sodaliphilus limicaballi
GTATATGTACTGTTATAAGAATATTAAGTAATTTTTCCCCTATGGAAAACGCAGCACACGACTTGCGTGTGCAGCGTCAATATAAATCTAAATTAATTTACTTTGCCGATTTGAGAAGCTCAAGCTTGTACTGTATATCATCAAGATAAGCCTGTGCATTGCACTGGTCGTCAAGCTCTTTAGCCTTTTCAAAGTAAGGAATTGCTTCTTCAAAGAGGGGGATCAACTTCGGAGCAAGCTGCTTGTTGCTAGCGTCAAGATTCTCGTCGATAATCTTCTGTGCCTTCTTGTAGAGGCAGTCGCCGCAGCGCAACTGTGCCATTGCATTGCTGGGATCAAGTTCGATAGCCTTGTGGTAGAACGACTCAGCAGCTTCAAAACCCTTGTCCTGCTCTACGATAAAGCCCTTGAGATACTGCAGGAAACCTGTGTTCTTTTCAGCAGCACACTTGTCAACAAAAGCATTTGCCTTGTCAATAGCCTTCTCGTTTACGCACTGCTCCACAAACAGAGCAACACTGTTGTTTCTCACAACCGAAATGTCAGTGCTCTCGAAGCCCATAGCCTCAGCCTTGTTTGACAAATCATAAGCTGTTTCATACTGCTTCAAGTTAAATGCCATATAAGCCTGCATGAACAATACCTGACCTACATCAGAAGATTTAACACGATCCTTGAAGGCGTCGCTTTGAAGTCCTTTAGCATAGAGATCATAAGCATCAAAAGCCTTCTGGAAATCCTGAGCTTTGAAGTAAGCATCACCAATGGGGCCATAGTCTCCTACGTGTCCGTTGAGGATTGAAACAACTTCAGCCGAGAATTTAGTCTTGAATTTGGGCTTACCTGTCTTCTTGTCGATTTTGGGTTCGCCTGTCTTCTTGTCAACCTCAATGATTGTGTCACATGCAAGCACCTGCTTCAACAGGTCAACACCCTGCATAAAGATTTCGGCACGTTCCTTGGCAGTAACATCCTCTGCATTCTTGTCCTTCACCAGCTGAAGCTGGAAATCTGCACTCATCTTGTCATATTTCTCGATTGCAGCCTTACCCTGTGCAAACAAAGATGCTGCATCCTGTGCTGCGGCACTGCCAGCAAGCAGTGAAGCACATGCTAAGAAAAGAATTGATTTTTTCATCTGTCTATAAGTTTAAATTGGTTATTGTTCAACATTATTCTCATTCTCTTCAACGCCATCGTTTCCGGCAGCGTTGTCGGTTGTATTATTGTTCACGTCCTCAACCACCTCGTCAAATGCATGCTCCACGCTTTGCTCATCAGTTGCCTCGGGCTCTGTATCAACCTTGCATACTGATGCAATCTCATCGTTCTTGCGCTCAAGGTTAATCAAGCGAACACCCTGGGTTGCACGACCCATCACACGCAGGTCTTTAACACGCAGGCGAATGATGATACCGCTCTTGTTGATGATCACGAGGTCGTTCTCATCGTTCACATTGCGTATTGAGATAAGTTTACCTGTGCGCTCTGTGATATTCATTGTCTTCACACCCTTCGCGCCGCGGTTGGTCACGCGATAATCCTCAAGCTTGCTGCGCTTACCCATACCTTGTTCCGATACTACAAGAACATCATCCTGGGTGTTAGCACGCATGCAGATCATGCCCACGATTGCGTCACCTTCGCCGTCGAGAGTCATACCTCTCACACCGGTAGCGGTGCGGCCCATCACGCGAACCTTGCTCTCATTGAAGCGTATTGCGCGTCCATTGCGGTTAGCAAGGATTATCTCGCTGTCGCCTTCAGTCATCACTGCGCCCACGAGGCAATCATCTTCAAGGATGTTGATTGCACGCACACCGGTAGCACGTGGACGTGAGAAGTCCTTAAGGCTGGTACGCTTCACGATGCCATTCTTTGTGGCAAACATGATGTAATGCGACTCATTGTATTCGGGATCGAGCAGCTTGGTCGCACGCACGAATGCCAAGATGCGATTCTCCGGACCCAGGTTAAGCAAGTTCTGGATAGCACGTCCCTTGCTGTTTTTAGTACCCTCGGGGATTTCAAATACTCGCAACCAGTAGCAACGGCCCTGCTCGGTGAAGAACAGCATGTAGTTGTGGTTAGTTGCCTCATATACAAACTCGATGAAGTCCTCGTCGCGGGTGTCGCTGCCTTTGGCTCCCACACCACCACGGTTCTGCGCGCGGTACTCGCTCAGCGGAGTGCGCTTTATGTAACCGAAGTGAGAGATAGTGATAATCATGGGATCATCGCTATAGAAGTCCTCGGCGTTCATCTCATCGGCAGAGTATTCGATAACGGTCTTGCGCTCGTCGCCGAATTTCTCCTTCACCTCGATCAGCTCGTCCTCTATCACCTTGCGGCACACGGCGGGATCGTTGAGAATTGACTCCAGGAACGCAATCTGCTTCATCACTTCCTCCAACTCGTTGCGCAGCTTGTTCTGCTCCAGGTTAGTGAGCTGGCGCAAACGCATTTCCACGATTGCACGCGTCTGCACTTCGTCCAGACTGAAGCGTTCGCCCAAGCGGCTCATCGCTTCCTCGGTGGTCTTGCTGCTCTTGATGATTGCAATTACCTCGTCAATATTGTCGCTTGCCACAATGAGTCCTTCAAGGATGTGAGCACGGTCTTGAGCCTTCTTGAGCTGGAACTTTGTGCGACGTATCACCACATCGTGGCGATGGTCAAGGAAATATTGCAGGAGTTGCTTCAAGTTCACCGTCTGCGGGCGTCCGTTAACCAGACACACATTATTCACGCTGAACGATGACTGCAACTCGGTCATCTTATACAATTTATTGATGATGACATTAGCGTTCTGGTCTCTCTTCACGTCAACCACGATGCGCATACCGTGACGGTCGCTTTCATCGTTGACATCGCTGATGCCTTCAATCTTCTTTTCTTCTACCAAGCGTGCTATTGACATGATGAGTTCACGACGATTCACATTATAAGGAATCTCTGTGATGATAATCTTGTCATGTCCATGCTCGCTCTCAATTTCAGTCTTGCCACGCACAACTATGCGTCCACGGCCGGTTTCAAATGCGTCTCTCACGCCCTGGTAGCCATAAATGATGCCACCGGTGGGGAAATCAGGAGCTTTGACATACTGCATGATGTCCTCGACTTCCATCTCGGGGTTCTCAAGCAGTGCCACGCAACCGTCGATACACTCGCTCAAATTGTGAGGAGGCATATTGGTGGCCATACCCACAGCGATACCCGATGCTCCGTTCACGAGCAAGTTGGGGAAACGTGTTGGCAAAACCGTAGGCTCCGAGAGTGTGTTGTCAAAGTTAGGCTCGAAATCAACAGTATCCTCGTCGAGGTTATCCATCATGAGTTCGCCCATCTTGTCAAGGCGGGTCTCTGTGTAACGCATCGCAGCAGGACTGTCACCATCGATTGAACCATAGTTACCCTGGCCATCTACCAGAGGATAACGCATTACCCACTCCTGGGCCATACGCACCATTGCATAGTAAACCGACGAGTCGCCATGGGGATGGTACTTACCGAGCACATCACCCACGATACGGGCCGACTTCTTGTAAGGTGCATTTGAGAAGTTTTTCAACTTCGCCATACCGAAGAGGACCCTGCGGTGCACGGGCTTGAAACCGTCGCGCACATCAGGCAAGGCACGGGCCACAATCACCGACATAGAGTAGTCGATGTAGGATTGCCTCATCTCCTGTTCGATATTGATCTCTAAAATACGATCACTGTTCATAATTCACTTAAAAATTTATCAATTCTGCGACACCGCACCGCAGGCTCTCTATGGCCCAAGGCTAGCACGAATGCCACTATATTATAAATAACTTACAAATTTAAGCATTTTTCCTCACATCTCATCGCTTTTGCCACAACTATTTTGCAATTATCATGGCACAATTATTGCATTTCTACTATAAATATTTGCAACAAGGATGTTTTGGCCCTTAAATGCCTCAATTTTCCTTTTTGACACGGCAACGTAATATAAGTTTAAAGAGACTATGAAAAAAATTAAATATACCAATGCAATCCAATATGGCAAGCGGTTCAACACTCCGCTGCCGGTTGCAGGATTAGACTATCCCGAGGAAGAGGATGACGACTTGGCCGACGACGACCGTGACCAGTCTCAGCCTGGCCCCTCTGGCAATGAAACGCACACACAGCGACGAAATGTCACAAAGGGTGACAATAATGACACACCTGTCATTGACAAATATGGCAAAGACATAACCCGTGCCGCTGCCAACGATGAGCTCGACCCTGTCGTTGGACGTGAAAAAGAGATTGAACGACTGGCGCAGATACTCAGCCGACGCAAGAAAAACAACCCTGTCCTCATCGGCGAACCCGGTGTGGGCAAGAGTGCTATTATCGAAGGCCTGGCCAAGCGCATCATCGACCGCAAGGTCGCTCGCGTGCTCATGGACAAGCGCATCGTGTCGCTCGACATGGCATCGGTCGTTGCCGGAACTAAGTATCGCGGGCAGTTTGAGGAACGTGTTAAAGCCATCGTTGACGAGGTCGCCAAGCACCCTAATATAATTCTGTTTATCGACGAAATTCACAATATCGTGGGTGCTGGCAATGCCAGCGGGTCTATGGATGCGGCCAATCTGCTCAAACCAGCGCTTGCACGCGGCGAGTTCCAGTGCATCGGTGCAACGACTCTCGACGAGTATCGCAAGAACATTGAGAAAGACGGTGCACTCGAGCGTCGTTTCCAGAAGGTGATCGTTGACCCAACATCGGCCGAAGAGACATTAGAAATTCTCCACAACATCAAGGACGTATATGAGAAACATCATGGCGTCTCATATACAGAAAAGGCCTTAGAAGCTTGCGTCAAACTCACCGACCGCTACATCAGTGACCGTTTCTTCCCCGACAAGGCTATTGATGCCCTTGACGAGGCTGGTTCACGCGTACACATTTCCAAGGTTGTTGTACCCAAGGAGATCAGTGACCTTGAAGAACGCATTGTCATTGCCCAAGACAATAAGTTCCGTGCTGTGCAGGAACAAAATTTCGAAAGCGCGGCCAACTACCGCGACCAGCAGGAACGCTTGAAACTTGAATTGGAATATGCCAAGCAAAAGTGGGAAGAAGAACTCGACTCACGGCGTGAGGTAGTCGATGAGGCCGATGTTGCCGAGGTTGTTGCGCTCATCACAGGCGTTCCCGTGCAACGCATCGCCCAAGCCGAAGGCATCAGGCTGCTTGGCATGGGTGACGAACTCAAAAAACTCATCATAGGCCAGGACGAAGCTATTGACAAGATTGTGCGCGCCATCCGCCGCAATCGTGCCGGACTGCGCGATCCCAATCGCCCCATCGGCTCGTTCATGTTCCTTGGTCCCACTGGCGTAGGTAAAACGCTGCTTGCCAAGCGTCTCGCTGAATTTCTTTTCAACTCTCCCGATGCTCTCATACGCATCGACATGAGCGAATACATGGAGAAGTTCAATGTGTCGCGACTCGTGGGTGCGCCTCCGGGATATGTGGGCTATGAAGAGGGCGGACAACTCACCGAGAAAGTGCGCCGTCACCCCTACTCTGTCGTCCTTCTCGACGAAGTGGAAAAAGCTCACCCCGATGTGTTCAATATGCTATTGCAAGTGCTCGACGAGGGCATGCTCACCGATAGCCTGGGTCGCAAGGTCAACTTCAAGAACACTATTGTCATCATGACATCCAACATAGGTACACGCGAACTCAAAGAATTTGGCGCCGGCGTGGGTTTCAACACATCGGTCATCACTCGCGAACGCAGCGACGCCGTCATCCGCAAGGCACTCAACCGTTCATTCTCTCCTGAGTTCCTCAACCGTGTCGATGACATAATCACGTTCAGTTCGCTCGACCACGACAACATCCTGCGCATCATCGACATCGAACTCAAGTCGTTCTACGATCGCGTTGCACAAAACGGGCTCAAACTCAAAATCACTCCTGCGGCAAAGGACAAGGTTGCCGATCTGGGATTTGACCCGCAGTACGGCGCAAGACCGCTCAAACGTGCTATTCAGAGCTACATCGAAGATCCCCTCAGCGAGCTGTTGCTCCGCGAAGAGGCTGCTGCGGGCGACACTATTGTCATCGACTTGAACGACGACGAGGTTGTAACTCGTGTAGAGAAAGAACCAGCGTTACAAACCAACGAATAAAATCAAACACTATAAACATTTTAACACTATGGCAAAAGGTTCAATTGGGGTAACAACAACCAACATTTTCCCCGTTATCAAAAAATTCCTTTATAGCGATCACGAAATTTTCTTGCGTGAGCTCGTGTCTAACGCTATAGACGCAACACAGAAACTCAAAACACTGGCCTCGGCTGGTGAATTCAACGGCTCTACCGATGGTCTCACCGTGAGCGTGAACATCGACAAAGAAGCCGGCACACTCACCGTTACCGATAATGGCATCGGTATGACTGCCGACGACGTTGACAAATACATCAACCAAATCGCATTCTCGGGCGCCGAGGAGTTCCTCAACAAGTACAAAGACAGCGCTAATGCAATCATCGGTCACTTTGGACTCGGTTTCTACTCTGCCTTCATGGTGTCGAAGAAAGTTGAGATACGCACCCTTTCTTATAAAGAAGGCGCTAAAGCCGTATGCTGGACTTGCGATGGTTCGCCCGAGTATGAGATGAGCGAATGCGAGAAAACCGACCGCGGCACCCAGATTATACTCCACATCGACGACGAGGAAAAGGAGTTCCTGGAGCAATCACGCATCAACGCTTTGCTCACCAAGTACTGCCGCTTCATGCCCGTGCCCGTGGTGTTCGGCAAAGAGCAAGAATGGAAAGACGGAAAGTATGTGGACACCGATAAAGACAAGGTTATCAACGACGTAGAGCCGCTGTGGACACGCAAGCCCACCGAGCTCAAAGATGAGGACTACCTCAACTTCTACCACGCTATCCAGCCCGGTCAAGAAGACCCATTGTTCTGGATTCACCTCAACGTTGACTTCCCATTCACACTCACAGGCATTCTCTACTTCCCCAAAATCAAGAACAACCTCGACATACGCAAAGATCGCATCCAGCTCTATTGCAACCAGGTCTTCGTCACCGATAGCGTCGAAGGTGTAGTTCCCGAGTTCCTCATGCTCCTGCAAGGCGTTATCGACTCACCCGACATTCCATTGAACGTCTCACGTTCTTATCTTCAGGCCGACCGCAACGTCAAGAAGATTTCGTCTTACATCACCAAGAAAGTCGCTTCACGCCTCGAAGAAATCGCCAAGAACGATCCCAAGGCATTCGAGGAGAAATGGAACGACATCAAGGTGTTTATCGAGTATGGCATGCTCAGCGATGAGAAATTCTGCGACAGCGCCATGAAATTTGCCCTTCTGGAGGACACCGATGGCAAGTTTTTCAAGCATGAAGACTACAAGAAACTCATTGAAGGCGAGCAGACCGACAAGGACGGAAACCTCATCTACCTCTATGCAACCGACAAGGACGCGCAGTACACCTACATCAAGGCAGCAACCGACAAGGGCTACAGTGTCCTGCTCATGAACGGACAACTCGACGTGCCATTTGTGGGAATGCTCGAACAAAAGAACGAAAAGACACGCTGCGTGCGCGTCGATAGCGACGTCGTGGAGCGTCTCATCGTGAAAGAAAACTTCACAGCAGTAGAGCTCACACAAGCACAGCAAGACCTGGGCAACACTTTATTCCAGTCGCAAGTACCAGCTATCGACAAGGCAAACTTCAGCGTTAACTACGCAGCACTCGGTGTCGACGACCAACCCATCGTCATCACACAGAGCGAGTACATGCGCCGCATGAAAGAAATGGCACAGTTCCAGCCCGGCATGAGTTTCTATGGCGAGTTCCCCGACAGCTATACCCTCACGCTCAACAGCAACCACCGTCTCATCAAGGACACAATTGAGAATGCCGAGAAAGCGCTCGAAGCCGAACTCAAACCCATCAGTGAAGAGCTCGAGGCAACAGAGAACGTGATCAACGCATTGCGCAGCCTCGACAAAGACGGCAAGGGCGTGCCCGAGGAGAAGAAGCAAGACCTCAAGGAAAACGAAGCAAGGGCTAACGAGCTGCGCGATAAGAAGAAAGCAGCAATCGCAGCCTACGCTGCCGGGCAGGACAAAGTGCACCAGCTCATCGACATTGCCCTCTTGAGCAATGGTCTCCTCAAGGGCGAAGCACTTTCAACATTCCTCCGTCGCTCTGTAGATCTTCTGTAAACAGTAATACAACCCATTAACAAAGTGGTCGCCTGCCTAAACAGCAAGCGACCACTTTTTTATGAATTACATTAAGGTGGGTTCTATTAATTATGTCGAGGCGATTTTGAGATATGTTTTGAGTAGATTTT
>JAGHSP010000075.1 GCA_018065815.1 Candidatus Sodaliphilus limicaballi
CCCAAGCATTATACGGCAATTATAGTTTTCAAGTATTAGTAATTATTAGTATTGGGGGTCTTGGCATTTGATATGTCAAGGCCTTTTTTATGTATAGGCGGGATCCTGCTCTCGCAATCGAGAGCAATACAGCAATGAAACTCCCCGCGCGGATTTCGCAGATCACACGGATTCTTTATTTACTCAACTTTCATATGTGAAATTGAATGTTATTTGTCCGGCAGGACAGAGTTTATTTCAATGCGCTTGCCAAACACGGATAACCTAAATCAGTGTAATCAGTGAGATCAGCGCGGGGAGTCCTCAAAAAAAAGTTATTGAGTATAGTTACCTCGCAAACTGAATAAAACTGGATTCAGATGTCAAAAAAAAGTAGTAACTTTGCAGCATGAAACAGGAAAAAGGAAAGATATGCACCTTTGCCGCATCGAGCAACCGCATCGACGAGGCCTATACAGCAGCAGCCTATGAGCTGGGGCAGGTGATGGCCCGCCACGGCTGGGGATGCGTCAATGGCTCGGGTGGCATGGGGCTGATGCGTGCCGTGAGCGACGGTGTGCTCGATGGCGGCGGCCATGTGACCGGAGTGATACCCAAGTTCATGGTAGATAACGGATGGGGATATGACCGGGTGACAGAAGAAATCATCACTGCCGACATGCACGAGCGCAAGGAGATGATGAGCAACCTTGCCGACGCGGTGATTGCGCTGCCTGGCGGCTGTGGCACGCTCGAGGAACTGCTCGAGGTGATCACATGGCGACAGCTTGCCATCATCACCAAGCCCATCGTGCTGCTCAACACCAACGGATTCTTTGACCCACTCGTGGAGATGCTCAACCGATGCGTCGATGAGGGGTTCATGAAGACCACCCACTGCTGCCTGTGGACTGTTGCCTCCACACCTCTCGAGGCCGTCGAGGCCATTGAGCAGCAGCTCGAGCAGGGCGTGCCCGTGAGCGATACCAAATTTTACGACTAGGAAGCCCACGCGATGCCCGACTCTACCCACATATCGCAACAAGACAGCGCTGCGCAGCATGTTTACTATGCCCCGCAGTTCACCGCCGGATTCCCTCAACCCGAGCCCGGCGACTCTGCTGTGCCGTCGATCACTTCCCTGCCGGTGATGGACACCCCGCAAGGAGTGCAACCCGAGCAACCGCTGGGATCGCCGCTACACGACACTGGCACAATGGCTATGGTCATCACGGCGGTGCTGCTGGTGGTGATCAGCTACCGCACCGGCTACAAGTATCTCGAAAACTTCACCCACAACCTTTTCTCGACCCGCCGCAGGGACAACGCGTTTGACGACAACACGTTCAACGAGACACAGATTCTCACCGCGCTCACCCTCAACACCAGTGTGATGGCAGGCGTGGCGGTGTTCTATGCCGTGACGCTGATGGTGCCGTCGCTCGCTGCGAGCCTTCACGGGGCAGTGTTCCTGCACACGGCGCTGTTTTCAGGCATCATGCTGGCGTTCTACCTGCTGCAACTGCTGGTCTATAACGTAGTGGGCAATGTGTTTGCCGACGGCATAGCCGCACGACTGTGGATTCAGGGGTTCAAGGCGTCGCATTCGCTGCTGGGCATCCTTCTCATTCCCGTCGTGGGAGCGCTGCTAGTGTGGCCCGCAATGAGTAAATTTTTGTTGATTTTCGCAGTTTTACTGTATTTTTGTTGTCGAATTACATTTATTTGTAAGGGTTTTAGAATTTTTTACAGCAATTTGCCATCACTTGTCTATTTTATTTTGTACCTTTGCAGCGTGGAACTAGTGCCGCTCGTTTTGTTAAGCGCGGGTACAGTTTATTTATGTCAAATTTTAAATTTTTAAATTTAGACTATAGTGGCCATAAGAAAAATACTTATTTCGCAGCCCAGGCCTGCTACAACCAAATCACCTTACTACGACTTGGAAAGTAAATATGGTATTGAAGTAGTGTTCCGTCCTTTTATCAAGATAGAGGGATTGTCTGCAAGAGAGTTTCGCCAGTCTAGGATACAGATCCCAGACTATTCTGCTATTATCTTTACCGCACGCACTGCAATCGACCATTTCTTCCGTTTGTGCAAGGAAATGCGCATCAACGTGCCCGAGACACTCAAATATTTCTGCATCAGCGAGACCATAGCGCACTACTTGCAGAAGTATATCGTGTATCGCAAGCGCAAGATTTTCTACAGCGAGACAGGACAGATACAAGGCTTGATTCCCCTCATCGAGAAGCACAACAAGGAAACTTACCTGATGCCCGTGAGCGACGCCCACGACGACACCAAGGCAAGCGCACTCGACGAGAAGGGGCTCAAATACACCCCCGCGGTGATGTACCGCACAGTGAGCAACGATTTCACCCCCGAGGAGAAACTCGACTACGACATGCTCATCTTCTTCAGCCCCGCCGGCGTGAAGTCGCTTGTGAGCAATTTCCCCGAGTTTGAGCAGGGCGAGATAGCGATAGGCGCCATGGGCCAGCCCACGATTGACGCCGTGAACGATGCCGGACTGAGGCTCGACATCACCACATCGCCGCAAGCGCCGTCAATGGCAGCGGCCATCGACGCTTTCCTTGCCAAGAACGCGTAACGCCCAGCCGAAATCGCTAAAACCATAAAAAGCGTGTCCGCAGTAGTAGTTCTGCGGACACGCTTTGTTATGTAAATATTCAGCAATAGAACTCCCCGCGCGGATCTCACTGAACTCACTGATTTTTTCATTGAAAATTATTGTTGTCCGGTAAAAAAAGAAAATATTTTTATTTTGATTTTTATGCTTCGCATAGAAAATAGCTTGC
>JAGHSP010000258.1 GCA_018065815.1 Candidatus Sodaliphilus limicaballi
ATTCAAAGTAAAACAAGAGATTTTTCTTTAATTCACAGAGGTACTAAATAAATGTAAGTTAGCAAATTACCCCCCCCCATTTTAAGGAATATTAACAAACAAGTTAGCCGGGTGGGGCTGATAGCCTGAATAGTATAGAACCCCTATCACGGCTACCTATACTATTCAGGCTATCCAGGCTACAAAAACTATTCAGGCTATAAATAAAACATGAGGCCCCGCAACGTTGCGGAGCCTCGGTTTCTATGGTGAATTGATGAGATTTAGCCTTTACCAAGCACAATGTTGATGCAGCTGTTCACGTCGCTGATGTCGATGTTGCCGTCGCCAGTTACGTCGGCACGGCCGGCATACTTGCTTGCGCTGTCTTTGCCCAGCAGGATATTAATCAGGATATTTGCGTCGCTGATATCCACCTGGCCGTCGCCGTTCACGTCGCCCTTCTTGCCAGCATCGGGGAGGTCGATGTCGAGGGTGTATTCGCTTGCGTCAAAGTTATCGAGCTGGAGGTAGCAGTAGCCCGGATAGATTCTCGCGTAGTTGTTATGGACAAACTTCTTCTGGCTTGCATCCCAGCAGTAAGAGTTGGCCTTGTATTTCAGCTGGACTGTGCTTTGATTCACAGGGCACAGGCGGTTTTGAACTCTTTGGATGTTTGCGTTTACATGGTGCAGTTTGTAGGACTTGCCGGGTTCAAGACCAGTGAGAAGCACACCGTGATCACCTCCCACAACATAAGTTATTTCTTCGGTGGTAAGTTTCTTTGTGTTCTTGTCGGCACTCTTGACAAAATAGCCTTTAAGACCTGAATCTGATACGTTATAACTGCCTGCGCATCCCAGGTTGAGAGTAGAATACTGCTGCGGGTAGATATAAACTCCAAGGTAATAATCGCAAGTCTTGGTGGTAGCGCTTGAGAACTGCCAGCTGATGAAGTCGCTGTTGTAGTACCACTCGTGGAGTCGGTCGAAGGGAACATAGAGGTTGAAGTTGTCGGCATTGGCACCGAAGAACTGTCCGCCGTACTCGGGCAGCGTGCTGCTGGTGATGGTAACGTCCTCGAGGTTGGTTGCCAGTGCAAATGCATACTCGCCTATGTAGTTCACGCTCTTGGGCAGAGTGATAGACTTGAGGCCTGTGCCATAGAATGCGTGGTGGCCTATGCGCTCAATGTTGTCGCCGAGATTAACGCCAAGGTCGAGTTTTGCGCCCATGAAGCAGCTGTCCTCCACCTCACGCATGTAGTACTTCTTACCCATGTTGTAATAAGTGTTGGTCTCGGCAACACGGGTTGTGAATGAACGGTTGGTGCGCAGGTTCTTGTTGTAAACATACTTAGCCGTGCCGTCGTAGGTCACACCGTTGATAGTGAAGGGTGTGAGTTGGTCAATAGAAATATATGCGGTGGCATATTGGCTCTGAGCAACAGTGGTGTTGGTGAAGTCGTAGGCACCCGCCTCAATCTTAGGACTGTAGTTCTTGAAAGCAGCGATACCGCGGTACTGATTCACATAGCCCACCGGCACATAGATGGTAGCGCTCAGGGGGATGGTGCTCCAGCCCAGTTGAGCATTATAGGCAGCCCGTGAGTTGAGATACAGCTCTTCAAGGCTGTTCATGTCGGCAAACGCATTGTTGTTTGATGCAAAGTAAGTGCAGGGGACAAGCAGTTTCTTGATTTTTGAGTTAGCAAATGCACGCGAGCCAATTTGGCACACGCCAAATGGCAAGATGAGCTGGGTGAGGCCAGTGTTTACAAATGCTCCGTCACCGATTTTCATGAGTGGTGTAACTGACTCGTCAATCTGCAAATCGGTGAGTGAAGAACAATTACGGAAGGCATGATTGCCAATCTCCGAGATATTGCCTAACTTCACTGTACGCAAGTTAGTTGCGTCTTCGCAAAGCGACTCGGGCAGAACAGTGATATTGGTAAGATCGGTCAAGTCGAGTATTTGAAGCTCATCTGTACTGAAAGCATGGGGAAGAATACCAACGACTTTTATATATTTGTCATCAATATCCCGATTTTGTGTTGGAGAGGCATAATTACCACTAAAAAATGTCAGAACAGCGTCTATGCGATTAGAAGGGCTGTTGTTGGGGTTAAACTTTGAGGTACAAACATAATTATATAATTGGTAATCATTGTGTTCCAAATAGGCTCTACTGAAGTCGCGAACGTTCACGCTATAAGATACCTTATTGAAAGTATTCCACATTTTCTTGCCCTTGAAAAGGCTGTAGTCGGCACCTTGGGTCAACACCAACTCTACCTTTGACGGGTCGCTCACAAAGGTGCTCTCACCCGAGTCGCTGGTAATCCATTCAGGGTGTAAACCGCTGTAATAAATCGTAGCCACCCCACTATCGAGGAATATATCGCTCGAGAATTCAGTGACCGACGAGGGTATGTAAACATTCTTGAGGTCACGACACCGGTAGAAAGCGCGTTTACCAATTTTCTGGACACCGTAAGGAATTTCCAATACTTTCGAGGTTTCACAATCTCGGAAAGCATAGTCGGCAATCGAGGTAACATAGTACTTCTTGTTGTTGTAAGTGACGACACCGGGAATGTCGTTCTCAACTTTTACCATCAGCCTCAAGCCGATGAGTTCTACTTGCCCATAGGTACTTCCCGAGGGTTCCTTGGTAATGTCGTAGATATAATTTCCTACGATAATGGCCCATGACGACATTGTGGTCATGAGCAACATGATGAATAATAAAACTTTTTTCATATTAACTAATATTTGATTTGTAATTCAAAGTAAAACAAGAGATTTTTCTTTAATTCACAAAGGTACTAAATAAATGTAAGTTAACAAATTACCCCCCCCGATTTAAGGAATATTAACAAAAAGTTAGCCGGGTGGGTCTGATAGCCTGAATAGTATAGAAACCCTATCACGGCTATCTATACTATTCAGGCTATCCAGGCTACAAAAACTATCCATGCTATAGAAAACATGAGGCCCCGCAACGTTGCGGAGCCTCGGTTTCTACGGTGAATTGATGAGGTTTAGCCTTTACCAAGCACAATGTTGATGCAGCTGTTCACGTCGCTGATGTCGATGTTGCCGTCGC
>JAGHSP010000343.1 GCA_018065815.1 Candidatus Sodaliphilus limicaballi
ATCCACAATATATATATTTTCAATGAAAAAATCAGTGAGTTCAGTGAGATCTGCGCGGGAAGTAAGACAACAAATCACAGTCTGCGTAACTTGTGCTATTCCCGGTATCAGCGGCGGCGGTTGTTGTTCTGATAGTCTTGGTACTTGTTGCCGCTGTAAATGTTGTTGCCGAATGAGTTGGAGTTGAACTCGTCTTCGTCATCATCATCGTTGTTGCCGTTCTTTTTCTTCTTGTTCCTGTTTGCCGCCTTGACAAGTTTGTTCTTGCTTTCCTCGGGGCGGTTCTTGACGATCTCGTCGGGTTTCTGCAAGTCGAGGGCGGCAGCATAGATGTCCCAGGTTTCTTCCATGTCCCAATTCTTGCGCACTTTGAGGCGCTTGGGGTAGTAATAGACTTCCTCGGGCTGCAAGTGCAGGGCGTAGTTGCCTGTGTCCCACTGCCCGTTGCCGTTGGCATCAAGGACCAGGCGCAGGTAGTAAGTGCCTGGCAGCAGGTCGTCGAATGCGACAGAGCCACCCTTCACGGGGACTGTGCGCACGATGTGGTCCTGGTTGTCGAGAAGCTCTACGAATGCTTTGTCGCCCGAGTTGACGTTGACGACGAGGTTGCCATATTCCCCCAGACCTTTCACCGTGAAATCGATGCCAGTGGAGTCGTTGTGCAGGCCGTAGATTGACGTGACTGCCAGCGAGTCTATGCACAGGCGGTAGGACTTTTCGGGTTCAAATGTCATGGGCAGCATGTAGTTGAGCACGTCGCCTTGCGCCACAGGGCACAATGCGGGCACATCGCTCATCTCTATCCATGTGGAGTCTTGCATCACCGAGAGGTGCACTCCGTGCGGGTCGATGCTTGCTACCGGGGTGGGGAAAATGAGCGACACGGTGTCATAGACCTCGATTTGGCCTCGCTTGGGAGCGTTTATCTCAATCTTGGGGACGACGGGGTTGTCTTCCTGGGCAAGCAGTTTCTGTTCATCTTCGTCGAGTTCCTTGCCCTTGGCTTGCTTGTCGCGTATCGACGATATGCGCTTGGCCAGCGCCTCGCGTTCTTTTTTCTCCTTGGCCTCTTGCTTGAGTTCTGTGCCGGTCTTGCGGTAAGCGAAGGTGACGGTGTCGGTCTTTTCTACCAGGCTGTCGGCTTCGTCGGTGCGCATGTATTTCATTTCCACCACGATGCTGTCGCTCTTGATGAGCGCCGAGTCAGTGATCCAGTAGAACAGCGAGTCGTTGCGCGAGGTGTGCTCGAGCACATACCAGTCTTGCTCGTGGCGCTCGGGCTTGAGCACCCTGAATCCGGGGAGCTCGCTGGCGGGTGCAGCAAAGAGAACGTGCAGCCTGGAAGGCGACGGACGGCTTGTTGTCTTGAGATAGGCTGCGCGGTAGTTCTCGTTGAACATGGTGAGCAGCACGTCGTTAGGCGTGAACAGGGTGTGTGTGCCCTGCTTCACGGTGTCAACCTTGTGGTCAAATGTGAACACGGTGTCCATCGACTCATAGGTGCTCACGGCAGGGACGATAATCTCGTCGAGGAACGCAATATTCTCGGTGCGTGCCATGCGGTAGTCGCCGTCCATGTCGTTGAGGCCGAACACGTGGTACTTGCCAGGCTTGAGGTTGCGCAGGGTGAACTGCCCGCGGTCGTTGGTGCGGCACAGGCGCTCGAAGGGTATGCTAGTGAACGCCGTGTCATCGAGGTTGCTGTGAAGTCCCACCAGCACGTGCTGCATGGGTTCTAGGTCGCGTGCGCGAAGCAGCAGGCCCGACACTTGCAGCGAGTCAATTTCATCGCCAGTGGAGAAGGCAAATGAGAATCCGTCGAGCGGATTGCCCTCGTTGTTGTCCTCGATAGAGTTAGAGAAGTCGATGCAATAGGTAGTGTTGGGTATCATCTCGTCGCGGAACTCGATGGTCACCTTCTTGCCGTTAGCCCTGATGAGGGGAGCGTCTTTCTGCACGGGCGAGATACTCACTTTTTTCATCTGGTCCTTGATGACCACAATCTCGTCGAATGTGATTTCCACCTTGTTGCCCTTGACATTGACGGCGCCCTGTGCTGGCGATGACTTGACAAAGCGCGGGGGTGCAAAGTCCATGGGTCCGCCTTCAGGCGAACCGATGTTGGCACACGAGTAGAGCATCATGCCCACCGCAACCACGAGTACTATGTAAAGCAGTCGAGATAACTTCACGAGTGCAAAGTTAGTGATTTTTGACGAAAAACGAAAGAAAAAACGATGACGATGACGATACGCTTTCGCTACGATGACTAATTTTTGACAATGAAAAACTGCGTCCCAACCGTGTCACACGGTGTTGACAGGATGTCCTGCGGTCCATGCCGCCACGTTGTCGATGATCACTCGCATCATTCGCTCGCGAGCCTCGTGAGTGGCCCATCCCACGTGAGGGGTGAAGAAGCAGTTGCGTGCCGTGAGCAGCGGGTTGTCGTGTGCCGGCGGCTCGCTGATCATCACATCGAGGGCGGCAGCCATGATGGTTCCGCGGTTGAGCGCGTCGGCAAGCGCTTGCTCGTCGATGAGCATGCCCCGGGCAGTGTTGATGAGAATTGCGCTGGGTTTCATGAGAGCCAGCCGCCGTGCATCCACCATGCGTGCATTGTCGGCCGTGAGCGGGCAGTGCAGCGACACCACGTCGCTCGTGGCGAAGAGCTGGTCGAGGTCGGTCGCCTTGGTCACTCCGCTAGGCAGAGCCTCTTGCGCCTTCGACGTGTGAGCCATGACAGTCATGCCCAGGCTATGGGCAATCATTGCCACAGCCGAACCTATCTGTCCCATGCCCACGATCCCCATCTGCTTGCCAGCAAGCTCCACCAGCGGCGTGTCGCTGTAACAGAAGTCCTTGCTGTCGCTCCACCTGCCGGCGCGCACCTGCCGGGTGTAGTGGCCAGTGCGGCAAGCGATGTTGAGAAGGTGCGCAATCGCCATCTGCGCCACCGAGCGTGTGCTGTAGGCGGGCACATTGGTCACCACGATTCCGCGCTCATGGGCGGCATCCACATCTATGTTGTTATACCCTGTGCCCATCTCGCCCAGGTATTTGAGCCGGGGCAGCTGCGCTATGACCTCACGTGTAATGGCCACCTTGTTGACCAGCACAGCGTCGGCATCGGCACAACGCGGCACGATCTCGCCAGGCGCACATCGGTTATACACAGAGCATTCGCCCACGGCCTTAAGTTCATCCCACGACAAGTCCCCAGGATTGCCCGGATACCCGTCAAGCACTACTATTTTCATCGTTGTTAAGTTTTTTAGTTGTGCAAAGTTAACACAATAATTCCACACAAGTAACTTTATAGCAATAGTTTTTGCTGACACCCCGTGCGGATTTCACTCTCGAGGATATAATGAAGAAATTTAAGGCAATGTGTCATTGCAAGTTGTAGGTGTGCACGCTTGCACCCTGGGCTGCGGGGAGGTAGTTGATGCCCCACCAGCACATTTGCAGGAGGACGAACGAGACGATGAGCATGACGAATGCGGGCTTGAGCCGCGCGGGGTAACGCAAGCGGAAGTGAACATATACCAGATAGGCCCACCATGAGATTGCCGCCCATGTTTCCTTGGGATCCCATGCCCAGTAGTGGCCCCAGGCTTCCTTGGCCCACAGGGCGCCGAAGAGCATGCCCACGGTCATGAACGCGAGTCCGGCGCGCACCAGGTTGTCGGTGAGCGAGGTCTCTGTGGCAGTGTCTTCCTTGCCGCGCTTGAACAGCAGCAGGTATATCGCCATCACAGCGGCAGCTCCGAGCAGCGCGTAGGCAAACATGTAAACGATGACATGCGGCGCAAACCAGGGACTCTGCAACGCCGGCATGAGCGTCTTGTTGTGTATCTCGGGCTTGAACAGGTTGACGCACACAAACACTATCGCCATCATTGTGGAGAATGACAGGATCCACTTGTAACGCCAGCGGCTATACACGATGCATCCCACCAGCGGCAGGAAGAACGAGTACCACAGGCGCGTCTCGCCCATGGTGCGCAGCGGCGGACGCTCGAGCGACACCCACATGCCCACGATGAAGGCAAAGAACACCGCCAGTCCGGCAGCGGTCACGGCCAGTGCCAGCCCACGGCGATCACGCCATGCTGCCACGGCTCCGGCAATCCACAGCACCACTGAAATGAGTGCAAAGACGATAAAATTACTCCAGTCCATAGCGGTTATTATTTAGAGGTGTTAGGTGTGGCAGGTATCATGAACATGAGCACGGCGCCCAGCAGCAGAAGGCCTATGCCGGCATATACGACATAGAGCCACGGGTCGGTGACGAGCTCAAAGACGCTGGTCTCGCTCCAACGTCCCATCTCGCGGTCATAGTCGAGCTGGTAGATTTTCCATTTCTCTACCGTGAGCGGGCGGTTGACAGTGATAGTGTCGGTGAGGTTGGTACCCGCTTGTGTATATACGTTGACCGCCGAGGCATATCGCAACGGTTCGGGTTCGGGCATGAACAGGCACACTGCCGAGTCGAGTTTGAGTTCCTTGCTGGGGAACATGAAATTACCGCAGCTCACCCAGTCGGTGATGCGAGTGTTGCCCTTGGTCACCTCTACAAGCGCTGCCGTGGTGGCGCCAAACGAATGCCACTCGACATAGTTCACCGCGGTGCTGTCGATCATGGCGGCAGCGTGAGTGAACGACTTGATGACCTTCACGCTCCACCCCATGAGGTCGCCTTGCGCGCCCACCGAGTCGAGCATGATGTGCTGCGGCTTGCCCTTGGGCAGAGCGTCGCCGGTGGCAATGTCGGCCATCATGAGCTTGGGAGGATACTCGTCTATGGTGAAGCTTTTCAGGTCTATGGCCACGTCAAGCTCAATCAGGTTCCCCTTGTCGTCGGTGGCGCGCCACTCGGGCACTCCCTGGCGAGTCATCATCTTGAGCCGCTGCATGTCGGCGCTGCCCAGTGTGCCGCACAGCAGCACGATGAGGAGCCCGGTGTGCATGACCATGAACGGGATGTTGCGCAGGGTGAGCACGCTGGCACGTCTGAACACTGCCAGGGCGAGCGACAGCGTGAGCCATGTGTAGATGAGTGCAAACGGCCACCAGGTGAGGCATTGCGTGATGCCCACCACCTCAAGCAGCGAGCGGTCCCCGTGAGGGTTAACGCCTGCCGACTGGCGGGTAAGCCCCATGATGAGCGTTAGCGCCACTGCCCACGATATTGATGTAATGGCAGCATCGTGGCTGCCAAGCCACTGGCACACATACACCCGCTTGCGTAGCAGGTGGGCAGCGAGGACAATGGCGAGGAACGCCACCAGCACGATGAGGTTGACTGGCCAGGCAAAGGTGTTCCAGTCGATAGGGCCCACAGTGAGCTGAAGCAGCAGGCCGGTAAGTACCAGCCCGCTGCCTATGATGAACCCTTCAGTTAGTTTCCACGGTTTAATCCACATGATAGGGTATGCTATTAACTTTATAGGGTATGCTATTAACTTTCAGCTTTCAGTCTTCCCTTAGCCACAGCGGTCTTGACCCAAGCGGGAACCACGGTGTCGAGGAATTTCTTCTTGTCGGCGTTCTTTTGTGCCATGTCGAGGCCTATGTACTTCTGTGCCTTCTCCTTTGTAGTGATGTCGGGCATGGGCACTGCATCGGTGTAGCCGTGCTTGGCGAGCACGCGAGCAATGGCGAAGCGAGCCTTGTGGGCATAGTCAAGACCGTCGGCAAGCAGGCGTGTTACCTCCTGGGGAGCGTGGAACGACGCGCCGTGTGAAGCCACAGCATAGTCCCAGCGCCATTGTCCCTTGCGCAGGTACTGGAGAGCCTCTTGCATCTCGGCATCGGTAGCGCCCTTGTCCCAGGCAAATTTAGCCTCGATGTGCGCTACAGCCAGCTCGTGCTCGGTCTTGTTGCGAATCTCGGTGCACTTGCGCTGACGCTCGTAAACGTTGGCGCGCAGGGTCTCGGCATCCTCGCGGTGACACACTTGGCAAGTGCGGTCGATGTTGGCCAGCGGCGACATCACCTTGTGGTCGCTGAACTTCACGCCACCCTCGCTCTTGTAAGGCATGTGGCAGTCGGCGCACGACACACCGCGCTGTCCGTGGATGCCCTGGAGCGACATCTCGTAGCCAGGGTGCTGGGCTTTGAGGATAGGAGCCTTGCTCAATGCATGAGTATAGTCGGTGAATCCGATTGAATCATAGTAGGCCTCGGCAGCTTCCAGCGTCATACCCTTCTCCCATGGGAAGGTAGCCACTTTCTTGTCGCCGGCAAAGTAGTATTCCACATGGCACTGTGCACACACGAGCGAGCGCATTTCCTGGTGGGTTGCCTTGGTGATGTCCTTGCCCATAGCGGCATAAGCGTTCTTGAGGGCAGGACGGCTGATGTGCAGATCCATGGTAGCAGGATCGTGGCAGTCAGAGCAGCCAATGGGGTTCATGACCTGGTCGCCCCACTTGCTCCATGGTGCGCTGTAGAAGTTTTCTTCGCCCACTTCGGCCATCAGGCGAGGCACGTCGGGGCTCTTGCAAGTCCAGCAAGTGCCGGGCTGCTGCTTGTCGGCCTCGGTCATGGGAGCAAACGTGCGCAGGGTCTCGCGCATGTCGTCAATGGCATGCATGTGGCCGCGCGGAGTGGTGTAGTCCCACGAGAAGGCATAGCCGGCCCACAGAATCACCATGTCGGGGCGTTCTTCAAGGACATCAACCTTCTTTTGTCCACAAAATTCGCTGTTAAACGAAGAGTCGGCAGTTGCGAGCCAAGTTTCATACTCCAAGGGGAAATCGCTCTCAAACAAGTCGTTGCGCGATTCAATCTCCTTGTCCATTTTCACCTTGCGGTTGTTGAAGATGCTGGCCACCTCGCCGTCGCGATGCATGAGCGACGAGCACAGGAGTCCCAGTCCGAACACGGCAACCATAGCGCCACCAAAGAGCGCCCATCCTTGCCAGGGTTTAAGTTTGTTGTTTTCAGCCATATCGAGTAGTGTTTATTTATTTTGACATTGATTGTTTGAGCCACTTGGGTTGCGGCGCGTTGGGATAGGGAACTAACGCCCCGGGCGTTCCCGAGAGGCTTGTTTTGCCGTGAGGCACATCGCGGTGGCAGTCCCAGCATGCTTTTCCCTCACCGCGCCTAGCCTGCATGAAATCGATGCGTCCGGTTGACACAAATTCCTGGTTGAGCTGGGTGTGGCAGCGTATGCAGTTGTCCATGATAACCTCGGCGCTGTGGTCCTTGGCCATGGGCACCTGGTGCTCGCTGTGAGTGACATAGGCCAACACATGCCCTATGCCGTCTTGCGCCTTGAACGCATACTTGGCGACAACGCTGGAATGCGGCACGTGGCAGTCGTTGCACGTGGCGTCGCGCCCGTGCGAACTGTGTTGCCATGTGGCATAGTAAGGCGCCATGATGTGGCAGTTGACACACGCGCTGGGGTCGTCGCCCAGATAGGTGTGGGCCCGCATTGTGTAGCACAGCATGATGCCGAGCCCCACAATAACACCTGACATGACGTAGGCAGTGATTTTACCGCGTCGCGATAAGTTGAGCTTAGGTAACTTCATGTATGGTTTTTTCGGGTTGTTAATTGGGTTTATTAAGTAATATTTGCAAATATCGCACAAAGTTTTTAATTGTGCAAATTTTACAAGAAGAAAAAAACAAAAAAAAAGCAACCGCGCAAGTTGCGCTCAATAAAGTTGTCGTTCAACATCATGCAAATAGGCAAAAAAGCCTTTGCCGGCAACCAGGACACACTGGAGATGATCGACATCCCCGAAGGTTGCAAAGTTGACGACACTGCCTTCGAACTGTAACGCTGCTGCTAAAATTTAGCAAAAACACCCTCAATGGAATTTTCACGCCCTTTCTTGCGATATAACCATAAATAATTGTACCACAATCTAATAAAAGAAATGAATCAATATCTTATCCCCAGACAATAATAAAAAAATCATATATTTGTGTAAAAAATACACCTAAAATTTGGTGGATTGGAAGTTTTTATGTAATTTTGCGGTGTAAAAATCACACAACGCATAACTTTATTATAAATTTCAATGTTTAGGAACTTATTTAAAACACACAAGAAAATGGAAAACACACGTAAAGACAGCACCTCACAAACCTTGGCTACTCCCACTCGCGAAGGCGACATCAAGAGTGAAATACACAACCTGCTCATTGTTGATGAGAGCGGATCCATGTGCCATCTGTGCGAGGCAACCATCTCGGGCATCAACGAGACGCTTGAGACCATCCGGCAGGCTCAAAAGCAGTATGCCGAGACGCAGACCCACTATGTGAGCATTGTGGTTTTTGACTCACCCGGCGAACACCACAATCCCGTGCGCACGCTCATTGACGATGTTCCCATCGAGCAGGTGGGCACGTTTAGCAACTATCATCCCTGCGGCTGCACGCCGCTCTATGATGCCGTCGGCTCTTCGCTCACACATTTATATAATAAGGTCAAGGACAAACCCGATGCAACTGCTGTTGTCACTATTATCACCGACGGAATGGAAAACTCCTCTTGCGACTGGAACCTGCAATCGGTGAGCGCTCTCATCAAGGACCTCACCGAGAAGGGGTGGACGTTCTCTTACATGGGTTCGGAGCACGATGTGACCACAGTAACTCACGACCTGCACATCACCAATGTGATAAAGTTTGCTCACACCGAGTGTGGGTCTAACAGCACATGGGACCGCGAGCGTTCGGCCAAGATGGCGTTTTATTCCGAAATCAACAGCGCCGATTACCGCAAGATGTCTATGGAAGAACGCGTCAACAGCAAGCGTCGCATGTCGGCCAACTACTATACCAACCGTGAGACTCCGCGACACATCGAAGCGATTAAGAGCAACGAGGTGTATGTGTTCGGCACTGATGTCAACGGTATGCACCAGGGTTACTGCGGACGCAAGGCTGTGATGAACTTTGGCGCCATCGCAGGGCAAAACGAGGGAATGATGGGGCAGTCTTATGCCATCCCCACAGGCAACAACCATCTCATAGCGATAGCACAGGCCGCCGAGAGGTTCAGGGCCTATGCCGCTGCTCACCCCGAGAGACGTTTCCTGGTAACCGAGATAGGATGCGGCGGCGCAGGTTTCACGCCCGAAATCATTGCTCCCATGTTCCAGGGATGCGTTGAACTCGAAAACGTGGCTCTGCCTCGATCGTTCTGGAATGCCCTGGGCATCGAGAATGATTAATATACCAATATACCGCCACATTGCGACATCACTAATGGAACTCCCCGCGCGAAGCAACCGCATCAAAATTGTTGCAGCAAAGCATGTCCTACCAAAAAGCCATGGCAACTAGCTGGTGTGCTATCGCGAATCTTCCCCCGAGTTCTATGCGAACACAATGCAGGCAACTAGCATTTTGCCACAAAGTTGCTATCAGAACGACGAAATTCAAACTTTTTTTCAAGAATATTGTTGATTTTGCTGTGTTTTTTCAAAAAATTTGCTATCTTTGCAATAATTAAATGTTGTGACATGGAAAAAATAGACAAACTTGACAAGAAGATACTAGAGATAGTGATGCAGAATGCCCGCATCCCGTCGAAGGATGTGGCAGTGGCGTGCGAGGTGTCTCGCGCAGCAATACACCAGCGCATCCAGCGCATGGTGGAGACAGGCGTGATCACCGGGTCGGGCTATCACGCTAACCCCAAAGCACTAGGATATGCAACATGCACCTACATCGGAATCCAGCTGCAAAAGGGGTCGATGTACCGCGACGTGGTTCCCGAGCTCGAGAAAATCAAGGAAGTGGTTGAGTGTCATTTCACCACCGGGTCCTACACGATGCTCATCAAACTCTATGCCCGCGACAACCAGCACCTCATGGAACTGCTCAACGACAAGATACAGCACATCCCCGGCGTAATGGCTACCGAGACGCTCATCTCCCTGGAACAGAGCATCAACCGACAAATCCCCATTCGCGAGGACAACTTTGAATAACAAATCATCTTCAACTGCAAAATGAGAGAAGAAAAATCTAAATTTACGGCCTACATGCTGTGGTTCTTCCTGGGCGGATTTGGTGCTCACTTTTTTTATCTTCACAAACCCGTGTGGGGCGTAATCAAACTCATCACCGGAAACGGATGCATGATAGGTTGGCTCATCGACTTGTTTCTCGTGGGCAACATGGTGGATGCCTACGACGCCCAAGTCAGAGCCGACAACATGGAACAACAGCTGCAACAAGCCACCACTATAATACAGTGCTTGCGGCAACGCCCGCAGCAACAACTGCACCACAACCACAAGACGATGCAGAGCAGCCAACGCAACTCCCGCAATAACCTACACACCGGCTAGGACAAAAAACAGCGATGACGAGTCATGTACTAGGCATGATTCGTCATCGCTGTTTTTCTTGTGTTTGGCACGCTTTAAGGTGGGTTCTATTAATTATGTCGAGGCGATTTTGAGAGATGTTTTGAGTAGATTTTATGATAACGACGGAGTTGCTACACTGCATCGTAACCGATGGTTGAGACCGTCGGAGATACCAAAACAGGATCAAAAGCGACCGAAATAATTAATAAACTTTTCTCAGAATTAATAGAACCCACCTTAGATGAACTTGTCGCCGAATTGGACCTTCACTTCGTTCACGTAGTTGCGTATCTTTTGCTCTTCGTTTTTAGGCACGATGAGCAGCGCATCGCCGGTGTCGGCAACGATATAGTCGTTGAGCCCCGATGCCACGACCAGTTTGTCGCCCTTCACGGCAACAATGTTGTCGCGGCTGTTGAATAGCAACGCCTTGCCGCCTTGCGTGGCGTTACCTTGCTCGTTTTTCTCGCTATGGTCATAGAGCGATCCCCATGTGCCCAGGTCGCTCCAGCCGAAATCGACGCACTCGACACACACATTGGGAGCCTTTTCCATCACTGCATAGTCAATAGAGATGTTGCGGCACAGCGGATAGTTGGCCTCGATGAAGTCACGCTCGGCATCGGTAGCCATGAGCTGCGCGCCGCCATCAAAGATGGAGGCGATGTCGGGGGCATTGTTGCGCATGGCGTTGATAATGGTATCTACGCTCCAGAAGAACATGCCCGAGTTCCAATAGAAGTCGCCCGACTTCAGGAACACGCGAGCCAGGTCCTCGTTGGGTTTCTCGGTGAAGGTTTTCACAGCGTTGAAGTCGCCATGGATGTTTTTTCCTGCCTGGATATATCCATATCCGGTCTCGGGGCGATTAGGCTTGATGCCCATGGTGAGCAGTGAATCGTTGCTCTCAATGAACTCAAATGCCTTGTTCACGCAGTCGCGATACTCGTCGGTCTTGAGGATGAGGTGGTCGCTGGGCGCCACCATGATCTGTGCCTGCGGGTTGAGTGCCTTGATGTGCCACGCGGCCCATGCGATGCAGGGGGCGGTGTTGCGGCGGGCGGGCTCGAGCAGTATCTGATCAGGCTTGAGCTGGGGCAGCTGCTGGGCGATGATGCCGGCATACTGCTCGTTGGTCATCATTATTATATTCTCGTCGGGGACTATGCCTTTTATGCGATCCACGCTCATCTGCAGCAGGCTGCGTCCTGTGCCGAAGAAGTCAATGAATTGCTTGGGCATATTTGCGCGGCTGTAGGGCCAGAAACGGCTGCCCACGCCACCGCACATTATCACGCAATATCTGTTGTTGTCCATGTTTGTCTTTATAGTTAATTAGTTATTCTCACTCAATATGTTCTTAATCGCTGATGAGCATTGCCTTATAGACGATAAACGCCAGCAGTGCCAGCTGGGCTGCAATGACGGCATAGCCGGCCAGGCGTGCCCTGATGCTTGCCGGCCCCTCGCCCCACTTGGGCTCGCGGTAGTGGTAGTTGGTGTAAACCGGCGTCCACTTCACGGCAGGTTCTTGGGCGGCGGGTGCATCGTCGGCTATGGCATCGGGCTGCTGCGGTTGGGGAGCGGGAAGGTTTTCTTCAACGCGTTCTTCCTGGCGTTCCTCGGCAGGAGCGGGATCTGCACCTCTCACCCTCTTGCCGCAATAAGGGCAAAAGTTGGCATCGCTCACTAGCGGTTTGCCGCAGTGGTGGCAATAGTGAATCTCGTCGGACACGGGTTCTTGCGGCTGCGGCGACGCCACGCGCACCCTGCCCGGCTGGGGAGCCTGACGCACACCGTTGTTGTCAAACACGGCAAGGCATTGCGGACACACCACAACACCATCGTGCAGCGAAAGTTCTTCGCTCGACACAGCGACCTTCTTGCCGCACCGCGGACATATCTTTTCTCGATTCAGCATATTTTCTATGCAAATTTAGCACCAAAACACGAAACACACAAATTTTTTGCTTTAATATATTTTCTTTTATTTGTGCTTTTGTAGTAACTTTGCCGTCAAATATATAAAACAAAGAAGTAGTTATGCTCAATTTTATCACTTGGACAGCCAACCCCAACCTGTTTGACGGCTTCATCACCGTGCGCTGGTATGGCCTGATGTTTGCCATAGGTTTTCTTGTGGGTTACGAGATAATGTCACGCATCTTCAAGCACGAGGGTGCCCCCGAGAAATGGGTGGGTTCATTGTTTTTCTACGTTGTGATCGCCACCATCGTGGGCGCGCGCCTGGGACATGTGTTCTTCTACGAGTGGGACCATTACAAACACAATCTCATCGACATCGTCAAGGTGTGGGAGGGCGGTCTTGCCAGCCACGGCGGCACGCTTGGCATCATCCTGGCGATGATTGCATATAGCCGCTTCGTGGTGAAGAAACCGTTGCTGTGGACGCTCGACCGCCTGGCAGTGCCCATCGGCCTCGTGGCAGCGCTCATACGCATGGGCAACCTGTTCAACCACGAGATCTATGGCGGTCCCACAAGCCTTCCTTGGGGATTCCGTTTCATTGACAACGTAGGCGCTTTCATGCACGGGGCCGAACCCATCTTCACCGTGCCTTGCCACCCCACCCAGCTCTACGAGGCGACATGCTACCTCGTCACCTTCGCAGTGTGCATGTGGCTCTACTGGAAACGCAACGCGCAAGAGCGTGAAGGCCTCATCCTGGGCGTGTTCATGCTGGGCATCTTCGGCTCGCGATTCCTCGTGGAATATGTGAAGAACGTGCAGGTAGAATGGGAAATCGCCATGCGCTCGACATGGGGCGTTGACCAGGGACAGCTGTTGAGCATCCCCTTCATCCTGCTGGGCCTGTGGCTTGTGATCCGCGCCATGCGCCGCCCCAGGGTACCCATCAACTTCCCTAACAAGTTTGCCGACGACAAGAAATAACCCCACCCCATGCGCATCATCACATTGTGCCTGGCAGCATTGCTCACAGTGTTGAGCGCCTGCCGCACCAGCAAAGAAAGCAGCAAGACAATGAACACTGTTTACATCGACTCGACTAGCGAGGTCATCGCCTACTACCCCCAGTTTTCACGCATCGACCTGGTGTGCGGCACCATGCCGCAGCAGTCGCAGCAAGAGGTCATCTTCTGCGCCGAGGCTGCTTTCACGAGCAAATTGCTTGAAGAGTTTGCCCACAGCAACATCGACGGCGACCACGTGAGCAGCGGCGTGCGGCACAAGGGTGCAGTGTGCAAGGACAACAGCGGCGCGTTCACCTGGGCCAGCGGCACGTGGAGATTTGTCATGGGCGATTACAGCGCGGCACTCGACAGCGCGGCAGCACAGGGCGGCATGGGATTTGGCCAGGCTGTGGTGGTGCGCGACGGCAAGGCAATCACCCCGCTGTGGCGCGGGGGCAACAACGAGTATCGCGCATTGTGCGAGAAAGACGGCCGCCTGTGCATCGTGGACTCTCGCGGCAGCGTGGAGTATGACGAGTTTGTGCGCCGACTCGTGAACTACGGCGTCACCCACGCTCTCTACCTCGACATGGGCAGCGGCTGGAACCACTCATGGTGGCGCGACGACAAGGGCACAACGCACGAGATACATCCCCGCATCGAAAAGTGCCGCTACTGCACTAACTGGATCACATTCTACAAGTGAGCCAAGCCCCTTTTTAAACTTTTAAACCCATAAACCCTTAATCCTTTACAAAAAAATCACTAACTTTGTAGGTTGAAATAAATATTTAGCTAAATATATGGAAAAGAAATTCAAGAGAACGCTGGTTACCACAGCGTTACCCTATGCCAACGGACCAGTGCACATCGGTCATCTCGCTGGCGTTTACGTGCCTGCCGACATCTACACCCGTTACCTGCGCCTGCGCGGCGAGGACGTGATCATGATAGGCGGCAGCGATGAGCACGGTGTGCCCATCACCATCAAGGCCCAGAAAGAGGGCGTTACGCCCCAGGACATCGTGGACCGTTACCACAACATCATCAAGAACTCTATGGAGGGCTTGGGCATCTCGTTCGACGTGTATAGCCGCACCACAAGCGACATGCACCACAAGACTGCAAGCGACTTCTTCCGCAAGCTCTACGACAAGGGCGAGTTCATCGAGAAGACCAGCGTGCAGCTATATGACGAGAAGGCCGACCAATATCTCGCCGACCGCTATGTGACAGGCACTTGCCCCAAGTGCGGCAATGAGCATGCCTATGGCGACCAGTGCGAGGCTTGCGGCACCAGCCTCAACGCCACCGACCTCATCAACCCTGTGAGCGCCATCACTGGCAACACCCCCGTGCTCAAGGAAACCAAGCACTGGTACATGCCCCTCGACAAGTGGGAGCCCAAGTTGCGCGAGTGGATCCTGGAGCAGCACAAGGAGTGGAAGCCCAATGTGTACGGCCAGTGCAAGTCGTGGCTCGACGACCACCTGCAGCCCCGCGCTGTGACACGCGACCTCAACTGGGGTATCCCCGTGCCCGTGGAGGGTGCCGACGGCAAAGTGCTCTACGTGTGGTTTGACGCGCCCATAGGATACATCAGCAACACCAAGGAACTTCTCCCCGACACATGGGAAACCTACTGGAAAGACCCCGAGACACGCATCATCCACTTCATAGGCAAGGACAACATCGTGTTCCACTGCCTCATCTTCCCCGCCATGCTCATGGCCGAGGGCAGCTACCAGCTTCCCGAGAACGTGCCTGCCAACGAGTTCCTGAACCTCGAGGGCGACAAGATCTCTACAAGCCGCAACTGGGCTGTGTGGTTGCATGAATATCTCGAGGACTTCCCCGGCAAGCAGGACGTGCTGCGCTATGTGCTCACTGCCAACGCCCCCGAGAGCAAGGACAACGACTTCACATGGCGTGACTTCCAGGCTCGCAACAACAACGAGCTCGTGGCTATCCTGGGCAACTTCGTGAACCGCGCGCTCGTGCTCACACACAAGTACTTCGACGGCGTGATTCCCGCCGCACACGAGCTCCTTGACATCGACCGTGAGGCTCTTGCCGAGTTCAAGAACGTGAAGGAGACTCTGGGTGCTAACATCGAGAACTTCAAGTTCCGCGAGGCACTCAAAGACGCTATGAACCTGGCACGCATCGGTAACAAGTATCTGGCCGACACCGAGCCCTGGAAACTTGCCAAGACCGACATGGAACGCGTGGAGACCATCATGAACATCGCTCTGCAAATATGCGCCAACCTTGCCATCGCCTTCGAGCCTTTCCTGCCTTTCAGCGCCGCCAAGCTGCGCGACATGCTGGGACTGGACACCGTGGACTGGAACAAGCTGGGCGAAATCGACATCCTCGCAGCCGGCAAGGCTGTCAACAAGCCCGAACTCCTCTTCGAGAAAATCGAGGACAGCGTTATCGAGGCACAGATGCAACGCCTGGAACGCATCAAGCAGGAGAACATCATCAACAACTTCAAGCCCAAGGCTGTGGCTCCCGCTGTGACTATCGACGACTTCGCCAAGCTCGATATCCGAGTGGGCACAGTGCTCGAGTGCAGCAAGGTGAAAAAGAGCGACAAGCTGCTTGAGTTCAAGATTGAGGACGGCATGGGCGGCCGCACCATCGTGAGCGGCATCGCCAAGTGGTACCAGCCCGAGGAACTCGTGGGCAAGCAAGTGTGCTTCATTGCCAACTTCCCCCCGCGCAAACTCAAGGGCGTTGAGTCGCAGGGCATGATCCTCAGTGCCGAGGACGCAGGCGGTCGCCTCGTCGTCATCGGTCCAACAGGTCCCGTCAAGCCCGGTGCAAGCGTAGGTTAATCCACAATCAAACATACCCACCGGTGGCCGATGAAGGCCACCGGTTACTTTTCTTTATATCCTCAATGATTTTTATAGTACTTCCCATCCTGTGTGTGCTCATGTTCGAACTGGGCCTCACACTCAAAGTTAAAGATTTCAAGCAACTCGCCGAGCAGCCGCGCGCTGTGGTTGCCGGAATGATAGGCCAGCTGGTGCTGCTCCCTGCCATTGCCTTCGGCCTGGCAACGGCACTGCACCTCGAGCCGCTGTTCTTCGTGGGCCTTGTGCTCATCGCATGCTGTCCCGGCGGCAGCTCGTCTAACGTGTTCTCGATGATTGCTGGCGGCGACGTGGCGTTGAGCGTGACTCTCACTGCCGTGAGCAGCGTGCTCACCCTGTTCACAATACCGTTCATCCTTGCCATGACCGTGGCTCACTGCAACGACGGTGCCGAGCAAGTGATTGAACTGCCCGTGATGAAACTCATCATGCAGAACATCGTGGCTGTGTTCCTGCCCATGCTCATAGGCGCTGCCGTGCAGAAGTTTGCGCCTCGTGGAGCCGATGCCATCCACCGCGTGCTCAGCAAGTGCGCCTTCCCCGCACTCATGCTCCTGGCTGGTATCTTCTTCGTGCAAAACAAGCAAGCCATCATCGACAATTTCACCCTGTTGGGAATGAGCACATTCGTGCTTCTCGTCCTCGCCATCGGCGGGGCATTGCTGCTGTCGTGGGGCTTGCGCCTTGACGGCCAGCGCCGCCGCACCATCGTCATCGAGGTGGGCATGCAGAACGCCGCGCAGGCCATCCTCATCGCCACAACCGTGATGAGCGACGACAAGATTGCCATCCCCGCCATCATCTACGCACTGCTCATGAACGTGGTGCTCCTGCTCTACGTGGGAGGTTACAAACTCACAGCAAAACGATACCTCCCGGACTCCCGGCATTTCCGGATAATCCGGAACTCCCGGAAAATCCGGAACTCCCGGGAATCGCCCTTGTTTTATCTTATAATCTGGCGCAATCTCACAAAAAAAACAAGATTGCGCCAGATTATAACATTATAACTTGGCGCAATCTCAATTTTTTCTTTAAATTTGCGCCATATTAATTAGTGTATTAT
>JAGHSP010000070.1 GCA_018065815.1 Candidatus Sodaliphilus limicaballi
GACATCCCACACTGCCCTCACCTCATGGTCTTTATAGAACCTGAATGAAATCTTGCTCATAGCTTACAACTCCTTAATGATGGCATCTATTTGGGTTCTCAACTCGCTCTCATGGGCTACTATCTTCTCTATCCTTGCGTTGAGTTCCACAATGTCTATCTTCTCCCTTGTGTCCTCTTGCTCTACATAGGAAGATACACTGAGGTTGTAGTCGTTCGCTGCTATGGTGTCATTGCCCACCAACTTACATTGATACTGCACATCAGCTCTATCAGCAAACATCTGCACAATGTGCTCAATGTTATCAGGGGTGAGTTTGTTGTTGTTGGTAATCTTCACACATTCCTTGCTTGCATCAATGAAGAGGGTGCTGTTGTCCTTCTTGGCCTTTTTGAGAACCATGATGCAAGTGGCAATGCTTGTGCCAAAGAAGAGGTTGTCAGGCAACTGGATAATGGCATCCACATAGTTGTTGTCAATGAGGTATTGCCTTATCTTCTTCTCAGCCCCACCTCTATACATCACGCCAGGGAAGCATACTATAGAGGCAGTGCCATTGGTGGCTAACCAAGCCAGTGAGTGCATAATGAAAGCAAGGTCGGCCTTGCTCTTGGGGGCAAGCACACCAGCAGGGGCATATCTTGGGTCATTGATGAGGGTAATGTCATCATCACCTTTCCACTTAATAGAATAAGGTGGGTTGCTCACTATCACCTCAAATGGCTCATCATCCCAGTGCATGGGAGTGAGCAATGTGTCCTCACAGGCAATGTCAAACTTGTCATAGTCAATGTCATGGAGAAACATATTAATGCGGCAAAGGTTATAGGTGGTGAGGTTGATTTCCTGACCATAGAAGCCTTGCCTTACATTCTCCTTGCCAAGTATCTTTGCTGCCTTCAAGAGCAGCGAGCCACTGCCACAAGCAGGATCATACACCTTATTGACCTCAGTCTTGCCCAGGGTTGCCAACTTGGTGAGCAGTTCAGAGACCTCCTGTGGAGTATAGAACTCACCACCACTCTTGCCTGCATTAGAGGCATACATTGCCATCAGATACTCATAGGCATCACCAAAGGCATCAATGGTGTTGTCTTGGTAATCACCAAGCTGCATCTGCCCAATGCCACGGAGCAGTTTCACAAGTTTCTCATTCCTCTTGACTACTGTTGCACCAAGTTTGTTGCTGTTGACATCAAGGTCGGCAAACAGTCCCTTGAAGTCATCCTCACTCTCTGTCCCCTTGGCAGAGGCTTCTATGGCAGTGAATATGTGTTCAAGGGTCTCATTGAGGTTGTCATCCTTATCACACGCCTTGCACACATTGCTGAACAGTTGGCTTGGCAGAATGAAGAAGCCCTTCACTGCCACCATCTCATCCCTTACATCCTCTGCTATCTCATCGGCAAGGTCAGCATAGTTGAAGTCAGTAGTGCCACTTTCCCATTCACCCTTGTTGATATAGTTGGTAATGTTTTCACTGATATATCTATAAAAGAGCATACCCAGGATATAGGATTTGAAGTCCCAACCATCCACACTGCCCCTCATTTCATCAGCAATAGCCCAAATGGTGCGGTGCAGTTCATTCCTCTCTTGTTCTTTCTTGTTGTCTGCCATAGGTATCTAGTATGTTTTCAGTTTAATATCCCACAAAGATACCAAAAATCTCCCTCACCGCCAAAATAGTTGCCCATAAATGCAAAAAAAGAACTTGCAAGAGTTGAGAACAACTGCTTGCAAGTTCTTGCGGTACCCAGAGCCGGGATCGAACCGGCACGGGTTTTACCCCACTGGTGTTTGAGACCAGCGCGTCTACCTATTCCGCCATCTGGGCTTTTAGCGGGTGCAAAGTTATGAAAAAATGCTGATATGGCAACAATGAAATGACATTTTTTTTCAGTTTGTGCGTTTTTTTGTAATTTTGTGGTAGAAATTTGATGCAATTATGATACAGAAACAATTCACTAGGACGCAGATGCTGGTGGGCAGCGCGGCAATGGAGCGTCTGGCAGGCTGCCGGGTGGCAGTGTTCGGCGTGGGCGGCGTGGGCGGCTATGTGGCTGAGGTGCTTGCCCGCAGTGGGGTGGGGGCTATTGACCTCATCGACAATGACGCTGTGAGCGTGAGCAATGTGAACCGCCAGGTGATTGCGCTGATGACCAATGTGGGACGCGACAAGGTGGATGTGGCCGAGGAACGCATCCTCGCCATCAACCCGGAGTGCCGCGTGACCAAGCACAAGATGTTCTATGTGGTGGCCAATGCCGATGAGCTCGACTTGACGCAGTATGACTATGTGGCCGACTGCATCGACACGGTGAGCGCCAAGATGGAGCTGGTGCGTCGCTGCACGCGACTGGGCGTGCCTCTGCTGTGCAGCATGGGAGCGGCCAACAAGATGGACCCCACGGCGTTTCGCGTGGCCGACAGCACGAAGACCTCGATGGATCCGCTCGCCAAGATCATGCGCAAGCGGCTGCGGCGCGAGGGCATCAATCACTTCAAGTGCGTGTATAGCGCCGAGAAGGCGATGACGCCCGTGGAACCCGCGCCTGCGGGCGAGGACCCTGGCACTCACCACAACGTGATGGCTAGCAACGCCTTTGTGCCTGCGGCAGCGGGCATAGTGATGGGCGGCGAGATCGTAAAGGACCTGATAGGTTTCACCCCCGAGCAGGAGTGAGGTCAAGGCGGCAGGAAATTGATGATTTAGCCCCCGACTAATTGTGGAAAATGACGCGAATTGTGGCCAATAAATTATTATAAAGAAAAATTAAAGAAATTTTTCCACAATTAGTTGTTTTAATCCCAAATATTAAGTAATTTTGCAGTGGGTAGAAATATCCGCAATACGAGACGATAAGTTTAACTCTAAAAACAATATTATTTACAAGAATGGCAACATTAGATTTGACACAGTATGGCATCACCGGTTCAACCGTGATTGCTCACAATCCCTCTTATGAGACTCTCTTTGCAGAGGAGACCAAGGCTGGCCTCGAAGGCTTCGAGGTGGGTGTAAACACCGAGCTTGGTGCAGTTAACGTTATGACTGGTATCTATACTGGCTGTAGCCCCAAGGACAAATACATTGTCATGGACGAAAACTCAAAGGACACCGTTTGGTGGACAACCGAGGGTTACAAGAACGACAACCACCCCATGAGCGAAGAAGTATGGGCAAAGGTTAAGGACATTGCAAAGAAGGAACTCTGCAACAAGAATCTTTATGTTGTTGACGCATTCTGCGGTGCCAACAAGGACACTCGCATGGCAGTTCGCTTCATCGTTGAGGTTGCTTGGCAGGCTCACTTCGTAGAGAACATGTTCATCCAGCCCACAGCTGAGGAACTTGAAAACTTCACTCCCGACTTCATCATCTACAACGCTTCAAAGGCTAAGGTTGAGAACTACCAGGAACTGGGCCTCAACAGCGAGACTTGCGTTGCCTTCAACGTGACAAGCCGCGAGCAGGTTATCATCAACACATGGTACGGCGGTGAGATGAAGAAGGGTATGTTCTCAATGATGAACTACTACCTCCCCCTCAAGGGCATCGCTTCAATGCACTGCTCTGCTAACTGCGACATGAACGGCGAGAACACAGCTATCTTCTTCGGTCTGTCAGGCACAGGTAAGAC
>JAGHSP010000387.1 GCA_018065815.1 Candidatus Sodaliphilus limicaballi
TATAGCCCTTTGAGATGCCTTGAGCGTACTTGGTGTTGTGTTGGCTAGGACTTGAGACGACTTGAGAGGACTTGATAGGACTTGAGAGGACCTGAGAGGACTTGGAGAGGACTTGAGAGGAATAGAGAGGACTTGGAGAGGGCTTGGAGAGGACTTGAGAGGACTTGAGAGGGCTTGGAGAGGACTTGGAGAGGAATAGAGAGGACTGGATGGGGGATGGTTAGGTGAGTCTTGCTGCGGTGAGGGTGAAGATTGAGATTTTGATGCCGGGGATGTGGGATATGGCTTGGGCGCAGGCGATGATTGTTGCCCCGGTGGTGATCACGTCGTCGATGATGAGAATGTGCTTGTGGGCAAGCTGGGTGTGGGCGTGGGGCGCTGGCGCGTAGGTGTCGCGTGTGTTGAGCCAGCGGTCGTAGGCGCCTTTGCGCGTCTGTGTGTCGTGTGGCTTGACGGCAATGATGGCTTGTAGCAATGTGGCTCCAGTTGCGCTTGCCACTCCTTGCGCTATGACATGTGCCTGGTTGTAACCTCGCTGCGCTTCCTTGTCGGGGTGCATGGGCACAGGCACGACGATGTCTATGCCGTCGAAGAACGCCGACTGTTTCATCATCGCTACGGCATGCTTGCCCATCCACACGCCCATGTGGGTCATGTTGCGGTACTTGATGTCGTGGATGATTGCGGAGTAGGGGCTTGCCTTCTCGTAGAAGAACAGTGCCGCAGCGCGCTCGATGGGTACCTTGCCTGCAAAGAGTTGCTCCATGCGGTTGAACTGGGCGTCCTGGTAATGGGTGAGCGGCAGCGTGTTCAGGCAATTCCTGCACAGGAAGGGCTCGTCGGCACCCAAGACGCGGTTGCACACGGGGCATGTGCGTGGCATGATGGCATCGGCCGTGGCTTGGAGGATGTGCTTAATCTTGTTGATCATCGTTAATCACGCGGTCGATGGCGGTGTAGATGAGTGAGGGTTCGAAACCGCGGCTTGCGGCGAAGCGTAGCATCGCTGCTCGTGCCAGTTGAGGTTCGCGTTGTGAGACCGAGCGCCACTTGTCGCGCAGGAGTTTCATGAGCGTGGCTCGGTAGTCGTCGGGGTCGATGCTGGCAAGGGCCTCGTCGATGTAGTGTTGCGCTATTCCCTTCGTGCGCAGCTGGTGGGCAATCTTGACGGCTCCCCACCCGTTGTAGGCATGCTTGTCGTGGGCAAAGGCGTGGGCATATCGCTGCTCGTTGATGAAGTTCTCGCTCACGAGTCGGTCGATGATGGCATGTGCCTGGCTGTGCGGCAGTCCCCAAGCGGTGAGCTTGGCGGAGATGTCGCTTGCTGCATGCTCGCTGCGGCTGCATAGTGCTGCGGCGCGGGTGTAGGCCATGTCGGGGGTTATGGTTTTCATGGTGCAAAATTAGGAAAAAATTGTGTCATTGCTGCCGGGATTTTCTGAAATTAAAATAATTTAAATGATTTCTTGCTTGGAGGACTAGGGGAGGATGGGGGTGATAAAAATGGGTGTGAGTTGCTCGGTTGATGGTGTGTGGGGTGGGGCGGGGTGTTAATTTTGTGGTCAGATTTTTAAACTGACTTTATCATGAGAAGAAAAAACACACTACTTGAAATTGTGCCGCGGTGCGCACGTCATTATTATTCACCCGACGCTTCGGTGCCAGGAGAGGCTGCCGTGGCTGTGAATTTGCGTCAGCGTGAGCAGTGGCTAGAAGTGACGGGGGTGCCCGGGCATTATGGTGATATTCCCTCGGGGCACCGGCTGATGCTTGTGGACGGTGCTGATGTCTTTACCGTTAAGGATGGGCTGGTGTATCGCAACGGGGTTAAGGTGAGCAATGCGGCTCGTGAAATCATCGCTATGCACCGCGTGGGCGATTGCATCGTGGCGGTGTCGCCGCAGGGAATGATGTATTTCCAGGAATCGGGCGGTGTGATGCAGGAAATGAATATGGCCGATGCTGTGCCGTCGTTAACTATCGTTGCTGCCGACCAACTGGAGAGCCGTCAGTCGTTGAGCCCATATTCCTTTGCCGAGCCATATAGCCGCTGGGCTTCGCCCCTGGGTGTTGCCGACGTGGCTGCCATTGCCTCACGCTATCGCACGGCGTGGAACAGCGCAAAGGCAGCTGTGGCAGCATCGGGCGGATACTATGCCCCGCTCAATGTGTGCTACGGGGTGCGCATGTGGGATGACAACTACATGTGGATAAGCGATGCTGTGACTGTGGGGCTAGACACATTGTCAAACGCCTCGATGGTGAGCGCGCAGGTGGCGGTGGAGAGCACACGCTACACCGGGATCGAGGCATCGCAGTTTGTCATGAGGGGGTATAGGCTGGGCATCAAGGTGAACAGCGGCGTGCCAGCGCAGTGGCGCAAGATGGTCAAGGCAATCGATGTGTTTGCCACCGTGCAGCCTGCCATAGCTGCCGAGTCGTCGCTCGACTACCGCTGCGTGACCCAGCAGGGCGGGACTCGTGCGTCGATCCTCGAATATGGCTGGCAGGCCTTGTCGCGCGACCGGGTGATGGCGGCGCTCGAAACCTCGGGATGGTGCCTTGTGGCATCCACCACTAGCATTGACTCGCTGGGCGATGGTCGATTTGAAGCCGCCAATGTTGCTTATGTGCCCATTACCGACACATGCGTTGTCAACGCTCCGCTGCCAGGCGGCGTGACGCTCACCCTCGACGAGACGGCAGCGGTGAAGCAGGGAAGCGCTGCCGTAGTTGCCGCTGCCTCGATGGTGCGCAACGGCAGGCTGTATGTGGCGTCGCGCGACGGCATGATTGCAGTCAGTGCCCACGGCAATGCCATGATCACGAGCCAAGTGGCAAGAGTGACAGGAGCAGAGATACATGCAGTGGCGCCAGTGTCTAGGCCGCTGTATTCGGGAGGCTTCGGGCGATATGCCGTGTATCTGTTCACCAGCGAGGGAATCTATGCCGTGGCACAAAGCGCCCTGGGCACCCTGGGCGAGGCAAGGCTAGTGGACCGCTCGGTGATCTCTCCCGGCTGCGTGCCAGTGGATGGCGACCGCGACGTGTATTTCACCGACCGCAACGGTTGCCTGTGCCGTCTCACGGGCAGCACCGTGTCGAGGCTGATACCCGACATGGGCGTGGCGCAATCGATGGCATGGGACGATGCCCACCGCGAACTGCATGTGCTCACCGCAGGCGGCACCATGCTGGCAGTGCAGCAACAGGGAGTGTACAGCCACCGCACCGTGCCAGCCGTGCACCTCTATGACGACGTGACGCATGCGCTGGCAGTGACGGCAGCAGGCGAGGTGCTAGACCTGGCTCACGAGGAAGAAGCCGCCATGAGCGTGAACTACCAGAGCCATCCTGTGGTGCTCGACTCGCTCATGCGTGCCGTCCCGCGGATGGTGTCGTGGCATGTGAACGGCGAAGCAGTGGTGCTGTCGCTGTCGCTCACCAGCGAGCGCGGCATCAGTTGCCATGGTTTCCTTGCCGGCCGCATCAGGGTAAACGGGGCAGTGCATGCCCCGCTGTCGATGCCCTTGATCACGTCGCCATGCCGCTGCGTGAGGCTAGCGGTCGAGGGTTCCGCCAGCACAGGCACTGTGATCGCACCGTTTACACTAGCATACTTATAAATACCTCCTGACCATGAGCATAGAAGAAATAATTGCAGAGAATGCCCGCCGCAATGATGCTCTCAAGGTCAACTATAACCAGTTGACGGGCGAGGGTTGCTGCGGCGAGCGAGTGAAAGTGAAGGGGGAGTGGCTGCCAGTGCGGCTTGTCAAGGAGCATCCGCATTGCGACGAACTGCCTCCAGCCGAGCGCAACAAGCTGCGCATTGCCTATGACTTCGAGTATTGGGCGGCGACGTGCGCCACAATCAAGGACAAGACCACGTGCCGCAACACAAAGTTCCTGCTCAATGCCCCTCAACGCCGGCTGCTGGCTGTGATGGAGCGCGAGCGCCAGGCCGGACGCCCGGTGAGAGTGATACTGCTCAAGGCGCGCCAGTGGGGCGGGTCCACGCTGGTGCAGATGTACATGGCATGGTTGCAGATAGTGATACACAAGCAGTGGAACAGCCTGATATGCGGCCACCTGCGCAATTCCTCGCTAGCAATCAAGAACATGTATAACACACTGCTGCGCTGCTATCCCCGTGAGTATGTCGATGAAGACGTGAAACTCACCTTCAGCAACTTCGAGGGTTCGAGCACGGTGAAATACCTCAACGGCCGTGACTGCCTGCTAGTGATGGGTTCGTCGCGCAGCGAGGATGCGGTGCGCGGCTATGACCTGGCGATGGCGCATCTCACCGAGGTCGCCTACTGGGCATCGACAGCAATGCATTCGCCCGAGGACGTGGTGCGCAGCGTGAGCGGCACGGTGACCATGAACCCCGACACCGTGGTGGTGTATGAATCCACAGCCAACGGCGTGGGCAATTTTTTTCACAACGAGTGGTTGCGTGCCAAGGGAGTGGGCAGCGACAAGGTGGCGGTGTTCGTGCCATGGCATGAGATTGAGATATACCGCATGCCCGTGACCGACGCCGGGGCGCTGTGGGAGTCGCTCGACGAGTATGAACGCGGGCTGTGGGACTCGGGCTGCACGCTAGAGATGATCAAGTGGTATCACACCAAGCGTCGCGAGTACTCGTCGCATGCCCTCATGAAGGCAGAATTCCCGAGCAACGACATCGAGGCATTCACTAGCACGTGCAGCAGCATCTTTGACAGGACGCTGCTCGATGCATTCAGCAAGCAAGTGGCTTATGCCGAGAGCGGGGATATCGCCGGTGACTACATGAGCGACAGGAACATCAAGTTCACCCCGTCGCCCACAGGCCTGCTAAAAATGTGGGCCGACCGCGACGCCACCGCGCCTGCCGAGCGTTACCTGACGGTGGTGGATGTGGGCGGCCGCAGCGCGAGCGCCGACTATTCGGTAATCATGGTGATGGACACCCACAGCGACACTCCTGGCGTTCGCCCCGAGGTGGTGGCGCAGTGGCGCGGACACATAGACCATGACCTGCTGGCGTGGAAAGCGCTTCATGTGGCCAGATACTACAACAATGCGCTGCTGGTGATAGAGAGCAACACGTTAGAGACCGAGTGTGACGACTGCGATGCCGGCGAGTTTGTCCTCAACAAACTGGCAGCGTGCTACCGCACCCACCTGTATCGCCGCCGTAACAAGAAACCAGGATTCCAGACAAACCGAGCAACGAAGTCGCAAGCCGTGTACCAGCTGTTGCAGGCGGTGCGCGACAAGACATATATAGAGCGCGACCAGGAAGCCATCAACGAGATGGCCACCTACGAGCGTACCCCGCAAGGGAAATTCAGCGCGATGAAAGGCTGTCACGACGACATAGTGATGACGCGAGCCATAGCGATGGCGGTGTTAGAGGAGAAACGCCTCAAGCGCCAGCACACTATCACCGAAGATGACAAGATGTTCATGCAGGTGCATTTTCCAGCAGCAATCTCTTGAAAGCGTTGTAGCCCGAACTCATGGGTGTCACCTGCCTTGTCCCGCTCAGGAAGTCACGCAGTTGCAGTGGCACGACAATCTCTTGCCCTATCGCCATTTCCACCTGGGTGCTGAACTTGGCGGGATGTGCAGTTGCAAGCGACACTCCTGTCTCGCCAGGCCGCAGGTCATCGCACAGGGCTTTGTAGGCAAACGCGCCGTGAGGCTCAATGATGTAGCCGTGCTGCTTGTGCACGTCGTTCATCGTGTCGATGATCTGCTGGTCGGTGTAGGCATAGGAGTGAATCATCTCACGTGCTTTCTCCACGCTGCCGGTGATGTCGGTGATGCGTTCAAAGTTGGTTGGGTTGCCAGCATCGAGAGCCGGCGCGATGCTTCCTGCGCTGGGCCTGGGCATGAACTTGCCTGTGGTCAAGTAGTCGTGGAAGATGTGGTTCTCGTTCTCGGCAGCGACAAAACGCTTCACGGGCAAACCAATGGCCTGCGCCACGAGTCCCGACACCAAGTTGCCCAGATTGGCGCACGGCACCGAGAACACGAGGTTGTTCACGTCCTTTCCCAACTGCGCCAGTTGGGCGTAGGCCCAGAAGTAGTAGATGGTTTGCGGCACGATGCGGGCCACATTGATCGACGTTGCGCTCGTGAGAAGCATCTTGCGGTTGAGTTCGGGATCCATGAAGGCTTGTTCCACGAGCCGCTTGCAGTCGTCAAAAGTGCCGTTGACCTCAATGGCGTGAATGTTGCCACCGAGCGAAGCAAACTGCGCCTCCTGCAAGTAGCTGATGGAATCTTGCGGATAAAGGACCCACACATCCACGCCCGGCACATTGCGGAAACCGCCAGCCACAGCGCCGCCGGTGTCGCCCGATGTGGGCACGAGCACGTTGACCGTGTTGAACTCGCCGTGCTTGTCCATGTAATATCGTGCCAGCGCGCCCATGAATCGGGCGCCCACGTCTTTGAACGCCATAGTTGGGCCGTGGAACAGTTCCATTACATACTTATTGTCCTCGATGTGACGCAGCGGCATGTCGAAGGTGAGCGTGTCGCCAATGATGTCGTGGAGCACGCTTGCCTCGATGTCGCCGTGAAATGCCACGTGGGCGATTGCGTAGCCCAGGTCTTGCAGCGTCATGTTCTTGAAGTTGTGCAAGAAAGCCTGCGGCAGTCGCGGAAAGCTGCGGGGCATGTATAGGCCGCCATCGGCCGCCAGCCCTTTGAGCACCGCCTGTTCAAGTGTCACATCAGGTGAATTGTGTCGTGTACTATAGTATAGCATTTAGGTAAAGGTAGAAGGTTGTTTATGGTGTGGTTAGATTATCACTTGATCACGGTGCCGGGAGCAGTGGGGTTGAAGGTATTCTTCACCCACACGGGAATGCCCTTACCCGCCACGGGAGCGATTGTGGGCGGGTAGATTACCTTGGCTCCGGCGTCGCACATCTCCTGTGCCAGCTCGTAGGTCATCTCGGGTATGACGGTTGCGTTGGGGTCCTTGCGAGGGTCAGCAGTCATGAAGCCGTCAACGTCGGTCCATATCTCCAGGCAGCTGGCGTTGAGAATAGCAGCCAGTATAGCCCCGGTGTAGTCGCTTCCGCCGCGGCCCAGGTTGGTTTTGAGACCAGTCTCGACGTCCTCGGCAATGAAACCTTGCACCACGACGCGCTGCTCCTCGCTGCCTTCAAACTCGACCTTGACGAGTTCCTCTGTCGCTTCCCAGTCGAGCCTGCGCTGTCCCTCGATGTCGCGGGTCTTGATGAATCGTGGCGAGAAGTGTGGTATAGCATTCTCAATCATGCACGACACGATGGCACTTGACATGATCTCGCCATGTGCCACAATGGCATCACGCACCTGTGAGCGCACCACGTCCTCGAGATCCTGGTTCACCATGAGCATGCCGTAGTAAGAGCGCAGGTTGCCGTCGATGAATTGCTCTATCACCTGGCGGCATTGTTCCTTGGTGCCGTCGATGCACACGGCGTCGATGATGTCGAGATGGCGTTGCTTCACTTGTTCGAGCGTTTGTTCCCATGCAGCGTCATGAGCCTCGGCCATGTCGCACATTGCCAGCAGCTGGTTGGTCACGCCGCCCAGGGCGCTCACTGCCACGATCATTTGCTCTGTGCAAGATTCAACTATTTTTTTCACATTGAGAAGGCTCTCAACAGAACCAACCGATGTTCCTCCAAATTTCAGTACTTTCATTGTGTATCTTAATTCTTGTATTTCTTAATGTCGCATCGCCCGCAGGGCGTTCTTTTTATATAAATATAAAACGCAAAAAGTGTGCCGATATTGTGATATTTTGTAACTTTGTGGCATGAAAGAACACAATGAAGACATTTTTTACCTCACCGACGAGCAGCCCGAGCCTGTGAGCGGTGCGCTGTTGGTGGCAAAACCCACGGTTGATGACGACTGTTTCGGCCGCTCGGTGATATTGTTGATTGACCACGACAAGGAAGGAACGATGGGGCTGATACTCAATCGTCCCACTACACTCATGCTCAATGACGCAATCACGCTGGATCGTGTCCTCGACGACGTGAGGCTCTATCTGGGCGGACCTGTCAACGACAACGTGATGTTCTATATCCACACGCTGGGCAGCGAGATAGTACCCGACTCGGTGGAAGTGCTGCCGGGGTTGTATTTTGCCGGAGATTTCGAGGCTCTGAAACTCTATATCGAGTGCGGCGGTGATGTCAAGGGAAAGGTGAAGTTCTTTGCCGGGTATAGCGGTTGGGTGCCAGGCCAGCTTGACGACGAGATAGCACGCTATGACTGGGCTGTGCTGGATGCGTCAGATGCGGAGCGCTTCGTGAGCGACGCCAGCAATGACTTGTGGCAGTGGGCGGTGGAACAGCTGGGCAAGCGATACCGCCTGTGGAACAACTGGCCCATAGACCCTAACGTGAACTAAACCCCGGACTCCCCGCGCGGATCTCACAGATAACACTGATTTAGTAATAACTG
>JAGHSP010000004.1 GCA_018065815.1 Candidatus Sodaliphilus limicaballi
GAAAAACTAGATAAAAAGAACCGTCCCTTTTATCTAGTTTTATCTGTTATATTTCTTCAACGATACTTTGATGAGGTGCTCGCACAGGTCTTCGTAACCTATACCCACCTGGGCTGCCTCCTGTGGCAGCAGGCTCGTTGCGGTCATTCCTGGCAGAGTGTTGGCCTCGAGAGCATACATGCTTCCGTCCTCGGTCATGATGAAGTCAATGCGACCATAAGCCTCGATGCCCACGGCTTCCATTGCCTGCTCGGCATGACGCTGCATGCGAGCGGTCTGCTCGTCGGTAATCTCGGCTGGGCAGGTCTCTACGGTAGCTCCGGGCTCGTACTTGTTCTTGTAGTCATACCAACCGTTCTTGGGTGCAATCTCTATCACAGGCAAAGCCTTGCCGTCGATCACGCCCACGCTGAACTCACGGCCTTTGATGAATTCCTCGACGATGGCTTTGGGTTCAAGGTCGAAAGCAATGGCAACCGACTGGTTGAACTCTTCCTCATCCTTGGCGATGGTGATGCCCACGCTCGACCCGCCGCATGCAGGTTTCACTACCACAGGATAGCGCAGGCCTTGCTGGGCAGGAGTCTCAACAGCATTGCCACGCTCAATGAAGTAGGCCTTGGCAGTGGGTACTCCACCAGCGATAAACATATTTTTAGTGATAGTCTTGTCCATAGCCATGGCGCTGCTAAGGTAACCAGCGCCGGTATATTTCACCCCCATCAGGTCGAGCGCAGCCTGCACACGTCCGTCCTCGCCATTGGCACCATGAAGCGCCATGAACACCACGTCGGCCTTGCTGCACATCTCCAGCACGTTAGGGCCAAAGAAAGCCTTGCGCTCGCGCGCCATCGCCTCAACCTTGTCGTTGAAGCTGCTCATGTAGGCACTTGCCTTGTCCACGTCATACTGCGCAGGGAAGAAATCGCTGACAAGAGCGTTCTCGTCGCCGCAGAAGATATCGAGAAGAACAGCATTGTGTCCCTTTGCCCTGAGCGCACGGCACACGCCTGTGCCCGAAATGATTGAAATCAGTCGCTCAGTACTGGTTCCACCTGCTAAAACTACTATATTCATACTTGCTGATTGTTATTTTTGTGCAAATTTAGCACTTTTTCTTTTCATAGTTACTATACACCAATGTTTTTTTGCGGACTCCCTGCGCGGATTTCACTCTAACACTGAAATAATAACTGAAAGAAATAAAAATAATTAGAATAATTAAAAACAACTTTCGCAAGCCGTAATTTGTTGGTGAGTGCGACCACTTCGAGGTCGGTTGGTATATGTCCTTTGTTCCGACGGCCTGCGGCCATCGGTTACGATGCAATGTGACGACTCCGTCGTAATTTACCCACCAGGGAAATAGGCTGATACATTTTTTTCACTTGCGTAACTCTTGAATAGAATAATTTCTTTTCAGTTAAATCAGAGCAATCTATTGATATTTTTTTCCGTGAGATCTGCACGGGGACATTACCCGAAATACCATTGCTGAATAGTTTCTTTTCATAGGAAATAGTAAGGCGATTTTGGGATAAAAAAAAATAATGACCGGACACTCATGGGAGTTGCCTGGTCACATCATTCTAAACTTGCCGGATGCGCATCTATAACCTGAATGCAATGGGAAGCACGCATCTCACAGGCACTGCGGTGTTGCCTATGCGTCCGGCTTTCCACTTGGGCATCTCGCTGATTACGCGTATTGCCTCACGGTTGAGAGACTCATCGCCGGCTCCCCTTATCACCCGCACGTTGCTCACGCGCCCATCAGTGCCCACGATGAAGCTGCACAACACGCGGCCAGTGATCTTGCGCTGGTAAGCATGATAAGGATACTCCCTTGTCTCGTTGATGAAATTGATCAGTCCATGCTCCCCACCGGGAAACTGCGGCTGCACATCTACGTAATCAAACTCATACACCTCGACCATGGCCGCCTTAGCACGCGCATAGGGGTCAACAGTGGTCACGTGACGCACCTGCCCCACGGCATTCACCGCGGCCAGGAGCGATACTATGAACACAAGGTCAAGACGTAAAGTTTTAATCATTAGTTAATCTTTTGTTATTTAAGCAAATAGCCATTTCGTGGTTTCCCTGGCTGCCATTAACAGACCCATTCCAGAAACTTTTCACACTGCAAATATAGGAATGAATTTACAATTGTCAATAGTTTTTAGTTTGATTTTGTAAATGATTAATAATGTTTCAATTATTTTTACAAAATGACCATAAGATTGAAAAAAAATGTAAAAGCATATAATATAACGCCCTAACTATTCGTTATAAATATGTTTTAATGCATTAAAAACAATGAAAACAAGGACAATAATGATGGCTCTTGCCGTCACGGTTGCCGCCTGTGCTACTGCCCAGGACGGTACCACATCATATAACTTCTTAAAAATCACCCCGTCGTCGCACGCCTACGCGCTAGGCGGCAACAACATCACCGTGATTGATGACGACATCAACCTGGTGGAGCAGAATCCTGCGCTGCTGGGTCCCGAATATGACCACCAGGTGGGCATCAACTACATGCATTACCTGGGCGGGAGCAACTTCATGGGCGCACGTTATGGCCAGGGCATCAACGATCACAGCGCTTGGGCAGCCGGAATCCAGTATTACGGCTACGGGTCGTTTGAAGGATATGACATCGCGGGCACACACACTGGTTCTTTCAGCGCCAACGATATGACCATCAGCGCCACCTATACCCACGACATCAGCGAGTACTGGCGAGGCGGTATCACAGCAAAGTTTATCCACAGCAAGTATGAGGACTACTCGGCTGCTGCTCTGGGCGTTGACCTGGGTGTGAACTACTACAATCCCAATCACGAACTATCATTCTCGCTGGTAGCCAAGAACTTGGGCGGCCAGTTGAAGAAATTTGCCGAAACACGCGACAATCTCCCCTGGGACATCCAGATGGGTGTGTCAAAGCAATTCTCCGGCACCCCGTTCCGCGTGTCACTCACCCTCAACAACTTGCGCCGGTGGAAATTGCCTTACTACCAGCCACAAGACAAGAACTCCACATCCAGCCCGCTGGTGCTGAAAGACTCGTTTGGCAGCAACCTGTTGCGACACATGGTGTTCGGTGTTGAGTTCCTGCCCAACGACAAGCTCTACGTGGGCATCGGTTACAACTACAAGACCCGCACCGACATGTCGTCCTACCAGCGCAGCATCCTCTCGGGTTTCTCGGCAGGTGCCGGTCTCAAAGTCAAAGCCTTCGGCATAGGGTTCGCCCTTGCCCAGCCCCACAACGGCACCACAACATTCATGTTCAACCTCAACACCAGCATAGGCGAGCTGATGAGATAAACGCGTTGCGAAATAATCAACGCAGCTAGTAATCTCACGCAGATGACGCAGATTGAAATTTACAGAAATTAAAATAATTAGAATAAT
>JAGHSP010000264.1 GCA_018065815.1 Candidatus Sodaliphilus limicaballi
AGCTATACGATTCATCTTCACTAATTGAACTGCATCATCCTCATTTATATAAGATGCATGTGCCGTGAACGAATAGCTCACAATAATTAAGAATAGTAAAAATTTGGTAAATTTCATAACGTATTTATTTAAGTATTAATAAAATCCGTGAAAAGCATGTAAAATCACAAAATATCAAAAAAGCAGTTATTTTGCTTATTATATGGTTTGTGAGGTCACGTACTGGCTAGCGTAAAGGGTGCCCTCAAAGACGTCGCCATCGACAGTCTCGATGACGATGGAGTAATCACTGAAACCGTCAACTGCGAGAGGGATTGTTGTGAAGGAAGATGTCGCATAGTAGTCCACGTCGGCATACAGCGAAGAAATGGTGACTGTGTAATTGTTCACAGGCTGAATGCCAAAATCAACGGTGATTGATGACGAAGTCATGTTGTACCAAACAACAGGTTCACACAAGTGAGGTCGAGGACGGTGAGTATTTGCGATAACAACACGTTTTTCGTTATCATTAGTAGAATTAACACTAGCAAACACGCTAACATTAAATACAAGTAAAAACAGTAATACGAAATTTTGTTTCATAGATGTGAAATTTAATTGGTTTGTAAATGCAAAGTAACGCAATAAAATTTTTTTATCAAAATAATTTTAGTGCTATTTTGTGTTGCAAAATATTGATTATCAACAATATACAAAACACAAAAGTGCTATTATTTTAATTTGTTGATAATCAAAACATTAGTTACAGAGGGGGCAAATTATTTTTTTTATTACAACATAAAGTGTTGGTTGTGTTGGTTTTATAGGTAATGTTATAGTAAAAACAACATTCTATCGCGGCACATTATGTGTGTTTTGTTACTAGATAATACTTATTTTGACAATACAACGGGTTAGAAAGAACTCTGATTTTGAATAAGTCTAGGGATGTCTTTGATATCAGAAGTTTCAATCACTTTGCGGGCTATTATTCTTTTTTTTGTGAGCACGCTGTGTGAACGGTCACACTTGCTATAATACCAAATAATTGTATTTGGGAACTGGCATAAGTCAAGACAGATGATATTGATTTCTTCCTTATTGAGATTGAAATCTCCGTTAGTGAGTTTGTCAATGAGGTTGTCATATCTCAAATTGAGATACATACGAAGCTGGGCGAAGAACTTTTCATCCATAATAGCTGCAAGCTGTGAGTTCTTTTCCCCGCTTGATGCTTTCATTTGCTTGAGTAAATTGGTCATCACGGAAGAATAGCAAGAAAGACCGCCCTCAATGGACTCTATCAATTTATTTCGTTTTTCAAGGCTTTTCGAGTCAGTTTTGTCAAAGTCTTTCTGAATTTGGGACAAAGCATTGTCTTTTTCCTTGACAATGCGTTCGAGTTGGTCGATAAGTTGCGTTGTTTTGTCTCTTGTTTCGCAAAGTTGTTTCTCGTAGACACGAAGCGCACGCTTGTGCTTGCAGCGCATAAACACACTCGCAACAATCACAAGTAATAAAATGGATAATATAAGCAGGAAATATCTGAATATGACCCTCTCGTGATTTTGTTCAACATGTTTTGAGTCGATGTTCTTTTCAATGGCAACCAAAGTATTGTCTTGTAACCTGCGATCTATGTCTGTATTAATTTTATCGGGAATCTTTTGATATTCAATAGAATTATCATAACTATGTTTTGCCTTGGCTAGGTTTGAAAGACATTGATAATAACTTAAACTGTCAGTTGTTGTTATAGGAGATGGAATAATGTCCATTATATTCTGTGCAGAGTCAAGATTACCTATTTTTATGTATGAAAGACATAAATAGTAATAGATTTCGTTGTCTTGCAATAAATCAACAGATTCACTTACAATTTTTTTAGACCATTCTATAGATTTTTGCCATTCATCATTATAGAAATGAAGTGCAGACATTATTGTATAGCCAGATATTCTAAAAAAATCATCATTTTTCTCTTGCGCAAGTTCCATACAACGTTGTGCATAAACATTGGCACTGTCAGTATTTGTCGTACAATATATCATGCCTACACTCTCAAGGCACGATTTGTAATAAAAATAATCTCTACTTTCTGAGAACAACTTTAACGATAATTTAAAATGTTCTATTGCATTTTGGGACTTGAATTGATCCTGAAATAACGCACCAATACGAAAGTGGATGTAACCTTTGTGGAAATTATCGTCATCAGGGCAGGCATATTGAGCCTCTTTGTAACTGCGCATTGCTGCCTCGGCATCGCCTAGTTCTTCCATGACGCAGCCTTTGTAGAGGAGCGAACGCATGCGCTTGTCAGGGTTGGCGCCGTTGTGGTCGTAGTGGCTGAGGGCGATGTTGATGGTGCTGTCGCTCGTTGCGGGGCGGTAGGCCTTGTAGCGTGCTATGGTGGTGAGCAGGGCGTGGTAGGCACGGTCGTTGGCGGTGGTGAGCGAGTCCTCGGGATAGTCGGCTAGCAGTTCGCAGGCACTGTCGGGAGCCTGCAAGATGAGCGAGTCGATGGCAACGAGCGACGGCCGGTCGGCACGGCTGCCGCACGACACCAAGCACGCCACCACAAGGGCGACCGACACAAGCAATATGCAACGCATTGTTTTCACTAGTGCAAAGATAGTGATTTCCTTTTACTGAAAGAAATTATCCAGAATTAAAAGAAATTATTTTTTTCCTCTCTGTGTTTTTTATAGGAAAAGAGCTAAAAAAACAAGAAAAACCGTTTTGCGAGCAATGTGTCTCTACGAGCCACTGATGCTTGTTGC
>JAGHSP010000362.1 GCA_018065815.1 Candidatus Sodaliphilus limicaballi
ACCTCGCGGTGGACACCCTTGCCTTCGGCTGTAGCCTTCCCACTGTTAGGGCGGCTTGGGGACTTGCACCCGTTAGAATACGTTCGTGCTGGGCGAACCAAAACAAACGGTCAATATGCGAAATGTAACGCAATTGACCGTTTTTTTCATGCAATACACAACTATTCAAAAAATAATACTATCTTTGCATCATAAACCGTAAACTTCTTGCTATGAGCAAAACCAAAGACAATCCGTTCTCATACGAAAGTGGCACCGAGCGAGATCGTTTAATTAATATATTTTACGACCTATTAAAAACCAAGAACCCAGTGTCATATACCGATGTGATAAAAAAACGTGACCCGAATTTTGATGATATCAACTCTAAAATTTCTAGTCACGCTGATTACAACACCTTGAAAAAAGCAATAACAGTTGATGTTATTCCTGCTTTCAATAAATATAACATTCCATATATTAAAAATGGCCGGGGCACTAAAGTGTCATATCAATACATTGGAACCCACCCTTCTCCTTTAGCCTTTCTACGCTTTCGTGCTCGTTTAGAAAGATTAAAAGAAGATTTAGCCAAAAGCATCAATAATAAACGTGTTGTTTCTTTCAAGTACGAACCGTTTGGGAGAAAAGCGTACACACTCAAGCTGCATCCACACATGCTGTATGAATACAACAACCGTTTGTATGTCTTTGGTGTTACAGAAAAAGAAGGCTCTGAGAAAAAAAGGGAAACGTGCATCGCATTAGATCGAATTCAAGACGATATAGAGACGTTGTATAAGGAAGAATACATACCAGCCGAACCCAATGAATATAATTTCTTAAACAACATCATAGGTGTGTCCAAGGCAGAAAGCGACGAGATTTATGACATTCGTATTCGCACGTTTGACAAATACACCTTTGGCAGGTTAAATTCAAAACCACTCCATCATTCACAGAAGACTACAAGTTTCCCTAATTACAGCAAAGGAATCGCTGGTGGCGACTTTACTATCCAAACTGCAATTAATAAAGAACTTATAACCAAGCTCATTGAGTATGGTTCCAACATTGAGATTTTGGAACCAGCCATAGTCAGAGATAAGGTGGTCGAAGAACTCAAAAAAGCCCTCGACAGGTATGAACCCCTTAGTTCTCCCGATAGTTCCCAAGATTAAGAACCAAGTTTCTCAGCAAAAATGTTTGACTGTACATAATAAAACTGTAATTTTGCAGCATAATTTCACTTAAGATGAAAACAATTATTTGCGGTCCCCCACACTCAGGGAAAAGCGTTTTTACAGCCAACTTGATCAGGTTGTTGCCTTCTGGTAATTATCTAAGGATAAGTGCCAATGGTGATGGTGAAGGTGTGTGGACTAATAATCCTGATCAAAAAGACGTGATGAGGACGCGAATAAAAGGCACCAACACCGAAGAAGATTTCAAGAATTGGACTCATCAAGTCGAGTGCGCCCACCATGATATTGTTATCGTTGACATCGGCGGTCGCCTGCAAGAGGACAAAATCCCCTTCTTTAAGGCTTGTGATACCTTTGTTGTGGTCAGTCAAAATAGCGAAGGCATTGACAACTGGGTGAAATTTGGCACTTCGCTTGGATGCAAATGTTTAGGCGCAATTCTCAGTGAGCAAGGCGACTTGCGCGAAGACATCACTGGTTATACTCCGTATGTAACCGGAACAATGTCAGGGCTTGAACGAAGTCGTCGCATTGATGGGTCACGATTGCTTAACGCTATCGCCGATGCTATCGTTTCACAGTCGGGCTTTAAACGGTACACTAGGCCAGGCGGAGACAATGTGATCGACATGTATGATATAGGCATCAAGTTAGGAATGTCACGCAGTTGGAAGACTAAGAGCGGTATAGAAGTTCACAACGTGTGGTATCAGCCGCAACATGCTGCAAGGTTGAATGATTATCTCAAAACAATGTATTGGGAAAAAGGCAACTACAAGATCTATGGAGCGCGTTCAATATGGGCATCGTGTCTTGCCGCTGTCAGTATCTCCAATAAATGGACTAGTGATATTGAGGTTCATGGCATATCATCCGATTCATATATTCCAATAAGCAAACTACCTGTGAGGTTTTCACAACACAATGCTATAACAACCACACTAACTGAAGATAATGAACATGCGCTTTTGTCAGTTAAGCTTCCCCCAATGTTTTCCCCGAAAACATGCCGAAAAGTGTCATTACCCCCACTCGACCCTAACAAAAAACTACTCTTGAGCGGCAAAATGCCCAACTGGCTAGCAATGTCAATAGTTCTCAGCTACCGCAATAAAGAAAAATACGTTCATGTGCCAGGCATAGGTTACATCAAGGTAGAAGACCGAAAACACAACCGCCTCGGAGAAATCACCCAGGGCATATCGCACAGCACCAGCCAAGAACAAAATAAACACTCGATTTAGTTTGAATTTTGACTGAATTAATGTAATTTTGTGAAACAAAAACTTAGTCAAGACTAACGCAACAAATACTCAAAAGAAATATGAAAGCAATAGGTTTCAAGAATTTTCGCAAGTTTCAAGAATTTCCCGACATAGATCTCGGAGGCATCAACATCCTCGTTGGTCCCAACAACAGCGGCAAATCATCACTGATAAAGGCGCTGATATGGGCGTCAATCAATATCAATAAGTCATTGTTCTGGACAGACGATGAAAATGTGAATCCCTATTTAGAACCCGCATACTTTACTTTTACAGATAACACCACAGCCCATTACAGGTTAGGTAATTTCAACGTCTGCGTAAATAAAGATAGTAATAGCGATAAAATCGAATTACAAATCAAATTAGATGACATTGCAATTCAAGGTGTCACAATTGCGGGAAGTACCTTTATTCTTACTCTAGAAAGAGTTGACGAAAACCTGGAAATCGCACGTGTTAGTGAATACACAATTGAAAACAAAGCATTGGGATTTCTTCTTAGTGTTAACTGCAAAGCAAAAAAAGTGAATGAGTTAAGATTCACATTTAACGAAGAAGTTTATAAAAATCTCCAATATGCATTCTACGAAAACAAGCTAATGACAGACATCATTAAAAAACTTTATAACCAAAGCAATAAAGAAGAATCTATTTTTAGCGAAGATCGCTTCCAACCTGCATATAATCGCACAATTACTCCACCAAGCCTAACTGCAAATAAAAGTTCTGAAAAAAGGGATATTGGAACCCTTATCTGGCAGATCTTCCAGTTTATCAAAGATAATTTCAGGACGCAAATTCACTACATAGAAGCACATAATGCTCCTCACACCATGCTCATTAACAGAAACGACAAGAATGATTTTCTTGCTCAAACACTTAATTTTTATAGCCAACTTCCTAGTGCAAAGAGAACAATGTGTGAAGAATTTGCCAAGAAATGGTTATCAAAATTTGACGTATGTGAAAATTTCTACATAAAACCAGACGAAACTGGAGAGGCATTTACTGTGAGAATAAATTCGGGAGAGCATCTAGCACAGAAAGGCACTGGCTCTATCCAGATGTTTATTCTTGTGTTACGACTTGCAACAGAAATTGCCAAGGGTAGAAAGGTCATGATGTTGATTGAAGAACCCGAACAAAACTTGCACCCCAAATTGCAAAGCTTGCTTGCTGATATGTTCTTTGAGGTATACGAAAAATCTGATGGTCGCATCCAACTGGTAGTTGAAACTCACTCAGAGTATTTAGTACGTAAATTACAGGTGATTGCCGCACAAAATATTGAACGTGGTAGTTATACGACCGAAGAGGTAAACGAAAATATCAAAGTCATGTTTTTCCCAGAAAATGGCTGTACTTACTCTATGGAGTTTGATGATTATGGGTATTTTATTCGTGACTTCGCTACTGGTTTCTTTGACGAAGCCGGACGTTCATATCGAGAACTTGTAAGAATGGAAAGGGGAATAAAATGATCGATTTATATATATCTAAGGAAATATATGACAGGCACGTTAAGCAAGACGACCTTATAGGTAAACTCATTGCCTGCCGAAATGTTTCAATCTTTCTAGATATGACAGATTGTGATTTAAATGAATATTTAGACATACCTGACAAAGATTTGTCTAAACCTACTGTGTCTATGGATAGAGGCCGAAATAACATAAAGTCCGGAAAATTAATGGTCGATAAAGTTAGAAATGGAGCCAAAGTAAAGTATGGTTTGACAAAGGCGATATTTATCATTGACTCTATTTCAGAGGAAGACAGAAAGGAAATACAAAGTAAATATGGAGTTTTATGCATAGACGAAAACGATGAGAATCTATTGAAATTGATTTGTACAGGAGAAGGTGAATGGTCGAGAACGCCAGAAGAAGGAGAAAATGCTTCAGCCTATGACTGGGATTATTATTTCAAGAAATTCCAGAGCATTCCATGTACTTC
>JAGHSP010000016.1 GCA_018065815.1 Candidatus Sodaliphilus limicaballi
TGCCTCAGCTGTCTGTTTCGCACTGAAGTATCCTTAAATACCCCCCTCTCTGGAGGAGAGGGGTTGGGGGAGAGGCTTATAACAATTATGAAAAAGATATCGTTACTAATCATTTCAATGCTGGTGTCGATTGCAGCATGGGCTGCCGTGGGCGACACGTTCGAGGTGGGATACCTCAAGTATGAAATCCTTACCGAGGCGTCGGGTTCTACACGAGGCACTGTGTCGGTGAAAGGCTTGAGCACCTCGGCTCTGTCTAGGAGTTCGCTTTCTCTTGTTATCGACTATCCTGTCACTTACAACGGCATCGTTTATCAAACCAAGGAAATCAGTCGTTCGGCATTTCTCAACAACAAATCTATCACATCGGTCACTATCAAGTGGGGTATTGAAAGGATAGGTCAAACCGCATTCGGTAACTGCAGCAGTATGCACACCATATACATACCGAGTTCAGTAAATGTAATCGATTATAGGGCTATCTGGTATTGCAAGAATCTTGCTAACGTGTATCTTGCAACATACGATTTGACGAACCTTGGATATGGCCAGGAGGTGTTCAGCGAGAACACCCAGAACCTTTATGTGCCTACCGGTGCCCAGACGCTGATTATAAAAAACAGCGGCTTGGGCAAACTTTTCCTGAATGTGGTTGAGACACCCGAGGCCAACGACTTCTACTTTGCCGACACCGGCGAGCAGTTGCTGGTTACAGGCCGTTCCGGAGCCGAACGCGCATGTACAATCATAGGCTACAAAGTAGGGTCAACCGCCGGAAAGTTCTCACCGAGAGGCTCTTTCTCGCTTCCCGCCCATGATATCAATTTCAAAGTTACCAAGATCGCTCACAGCGCGATAAAACAGAATAGCAACCTCGTCGAGGCCGACTTGTCTAAACTCACCTCGCTCAGCGAAATTGAAGCCAGTGCGTTCCAAGACTGTAAAAACCTCACCAAGGCCACTATCCCGAGTGGTGAGATCATGGGCCAGGTTTTCAGCGGCTGCAGTGCCCTCAGCAGCGTCACCCTGGGCGATGGCGTTACCCTGCTTGGTTCAAATCTTTTTGACCAATGTACAAGTCTGACAAGCATAACCCTCCCGGCGAGTGTGACAACAATCAATTCCAGCGCATTTAGGGGCGCATCGGCATTGCGAAGCATTATCGTCAATGAAGCGTGTCAAAAATATGCATCTTACGACGGTGCACTGTATAACAAGGACTTCAGCTACATCATGGTGTGCCCCGAGGGCAAGACATCAATCACCTTGCACCCCAATACCCAGACGATGAGCGAAGAACCGCAGTCATTCGTGAACAGCAAGCTCACAAGCATTACTTTCCCCTACGGCATGAGGAGCATTAGAGAATTAGGATGTCCGCAGCTCACTACGGTGTATATCCCCAGCAGTGCAACCGACCTTAAATTCTTGGCATTATACGGTTGCCCCAAACTCTCCGAGGTGTACTGCAACATCTATAATCCTATGAAGTACAATGTGTTCTTCAATGATATGGCGAGCTCAATCAACCTGTATGTTCCTGCCGACCAGGTCCAGAACTACAATGACGCCGGATGGAATGCAAGCAATGTGAAGGTTCTCTCTACCAAGCAGACCTATGACTATGCATTCCACCTTTCTTACGGTGACATCTACTACACCGTCACCAGCACCGAGGCTTGCAATGTGGCATCGAGCGACTTCGACGGTCGTACAATGGTTGTTGGTTATGACGTCAAGTCTGCCAGTTGTGCATTGCCCAACTTCGTGGCAATCAATAGCAAGAAATATGCAACAACCCTGATTGCGAGCAATTCGTTCCGCTCAAGCATAGATTTCAGTGTGACAGGTGCTGCCTGCGTCGATACAATCGCTAGCGGAGCCTTCTCGCTTGCGCGTGGACTTACAAGCATTAACTTGGCCAATGTGAGCTACATCAGCAGGGAAGCATTCCTCAACTGCTCTAAACTCGCAACTTGCAAGTGGGGTAACCGCTTGCGTTTCATCGGCAACAACGCTTTCAGCGGTACCGGTCTCACCGAGGTGACAATACCCGAGTCTTGCACTACCATAGGCAAGGATGCGTTCAGCAACAACGGTGCGTTGACCAACCTTACCATCCTGGGCGACAAGATGAAGACATTCAAAGCCTCCTTCCTGAGTTACAATCCCGATAATATCAAGATAACCGTTAAGAGCGATTTGCTCTACGACTACTACCAGGCAATGGCAGGCTGGAATGTATCGGCCAACAAGACCGCACAGCAGCGCCTGGCTCCCTACATCATCCCCGAGTACGACACGCAGATGTTCAGCGCTTGCACCCAGCTTAATGCTCCTACTGGAGTAAAACTCAACTACGTGACTGCACTTGATGCGGCTACAGGCATTGCTACTACCGCAACACGCGGCTATGTGTTTGCGGGCTATGGTTACCTGCTCACCGGCCTCACCCCCGGCGAGATGTACAAGTTCACTCCCAACAACACTTCAAACGCCAGAATGCCTACCAACAAGCTCCGCGATGTTGCTACCACACTGTATATGAACACCGTTGACAACGCATACGTGTGGAATGCTGTGGACAAGGTGTTTGAGAAACCCGTCGCTGGCACTACATTGCCTAGCTCAAGCGCATACCTCTTGGCTAACGACTAC
>JAGHSP010000032.1 GCA_018065815.1 Candidatus Sodaliphilus limicaballi
TCAGCGAAGCGAAAAAGCAGCTGTTATCGTTTTTATTCTCACCTAATAACTCCAGCACCACGGTTTCATCTTGATGAACGATGAGTACTCCAGTCAGAGTACTGCAGTACTTTAGTTAGAGTACTCGAGTCCTCCAGTTAGAGTACTGGAATACTTCCCTGAGAGTACTGAGAAATGATGGCGGGACATTCCGAACATAAAGGGCGGAAAACTGCAAAAAACAAGGAAAGCGGCGCTTTCGCACCACTTTCCCATTTTGCAATCCCTTAGGATTGCCCGTCGGCGTTTACTTTCGACGGCAGAAACTTCTCAGTTTTTCTGTTATTTCAAGTTTTGAAGTTTATCTTTAAAGAAGCGCGTTGGGGTGTCTTTCTCCCTATGTTTTCATTCTTTTTCTTGTTGTTGTTTGTTTGTTAGCCTTCTACCGGCATTTTTCAATTCTCGGACACGAGGCGTACAGAGAACCCGAAGTAGCGGTCGTTGGTGTGCTGCGGTTTGACACAGCCCCCGTTGAAGTAGAGGTAGTACGCGTGGCGGATATTGCTGCACGGCGACGACGACCAGTAGTTGCCGTCTGCGCCCACAAAGTTGAGCGAAGTGCCAGTGCGGCCGCCAGCGATAGGGAGGAATACGGCCCCGGCAGCCTCCATCTTGGCCCACTCGGAGTAACTGTAGACATTCGGCCAATCAGTTTCGCCAGGTTTCCAATTAGCTTCAAAAGATTCCACATCGCCTTCCCACTTCCAGTCGTCAGGCAATATGATCAGGCCCGGAATGCAGCTGCCCACCTTGCCTTCGCCGTACAGCAGTTTGCCGCTGCCATCCGTGCGGGTTTCGATGAGATACGACCATTCTTCCATGGTCAGCGTGCGCCACTTACCAGCCTGGTTGCCGCCGTTGCTGATGGCGCAGTTAACGCCCCAGTCGTAGTACGAGCCACTGATGATGCCTGGGCTCGGAGTCATGCCAGAGGGGCCCTCAGGAAACGCCCACGTCGATGGCCCGTAGCCATAATAATTATAGTCCTCATCGACCATCGATGTCGATGTAGCCCATGGCTGGTAATTCACGTTGTACGAATCGTAGCCCTGGTGGTACCCGCTCGTGCCCCAGCCGAAAAGGTCGCGGTCGGCAGTCTTGCTGTCGCTCCCCTGACCATTGTTGCCCAAGTAGTCGAACTGGTGCTCGGCGAACTTCCAGTATGGCGTTGCGACACTGCCTATGTACTGCAGGTTGCCCTGAGAGAAGTAGACCTTCTCCGTAGCGCTGACGGAGAACTGCTTCGGGCTCTTGCCGTTGGTCCAACTGCTTGACAAAGGCGGCATCGGGTTGCCACCAACGATGTCCTTCACCCCAGTGCTGTAGGTCACACCATCAATCATGGCGTAGGCGCGCACGTGGTAGGTGGTGCCAACGGTGAGGCCGGTGATGTCGGCGGTGAAGGTCTTGGTGTCCGAGAATGTGTCGGTGCCGGCCTCAACCTTCGTGCCGTTGTCAAGGGTAGGCTCAGCGATGGTCGCGCTGTAAACAAGGCCGAACTCGCAGGTGTGGATGCCCTCAGGAACGGTAACGCTGCCACCTAAAGTGTAGATATTTTCATTGGAGCAGCTGGCGGTCACCGTCACCTCGCTTGGCGAAACGGGCGTATGTGTGGTCACCGCCAGTTTCGGCATCGCCTTAATCTTGCTCTTTGTTATCATGTTGTTGGCAGTAGTCGTCTTGCTCCATGTCTTGTCATTGGTATCCGTTACAGTCACCGTGAAACCTTCCGAGAGTGCGCCGTCCGGGATGACAAACATGAATTCCGTCGGGGTTCCTTCGCTGGTGCTAAGATCCACACCTTCGCCACAGTCCAAAGTGATGCTTTCGCTGCCACCGGTCAATGTGCCAAGGGTGGCATTTGTACCGTCGAATGTCACCGTACCTGTGCCCCAAAGCTGTTCGCCTGATTTAAGCGAGGTCACGCAGAGACTCTTCACCTTGCATTCGCTTGCGCTGTAAAGTTGGAACTTCAGTATGCCACAGAGGTTCTTGAAAGGAAGCACCTTGCTATCGGATTTGGCTGCCATAGGGTTTTCACCCGAAGCGAAAGTGAGCACACCGTCGGTCATAGTGTAGTGCTGCGTTCCATCCAAGTAAATCTGGTTTGTTCCTCTTACTGCACTTTCTGGATAAAATGCCGTGTATGATGGTGTAAAGAACGCATCGGTCACAGCGTCTACCGGATTGAAATCGGCTATTGTTCCCGCACTTGCCGCCGAGAATTTTTTTCCATCCGAATCAGTGCTGCTAAACACCTTTATTATATCACCGTCACACCAGGTCACCGACAGGTTGTCAAGCAACTGTGTCTTACTGTCGCCCTCGCCCGTGTGACTTTCGGTTGTGGCGCGGAAACCCTCGCCCGTATACTCTTCGTTCGCCTTTTCCTTCTTGCACGAAACGGCCATCAAGAGCAATGCCGCCATGCACATCATTGTCATTTTTCTCATGTCGCTAATGATTTTTGTGGTTTTAATAATTACTTAGTTTCCTGTACTCCAGACTCCATCTACATCCTCTGTGAATCCTTGAAGGGCACCATCAATTGAAGCACACAGCAAACCTTCGTTACCTACCGCTACGCTCTCCGCCCGCGGAGCTTCGTAGCTTTGGTTTAAAAAGCCGAATTTTTTCTTTTTTTCCATTTTTTAAAGATTTTCCTGATTAATAAATTGTTTGGTTATTTCTTCTTTTTCTTGCCCAACAGATCGGCTCCTGCAAGGCCTGCGAGCAGCAATGCGCCGCTGCCAAGGGGCGCAAATCTGTCTTGCTGTTCTGATTGCGACGCAACCAAAACGTTTTCCTCTGTCTGGGCGCGATTGCTGTTAGTGTTGTCTTCTGTGATGAACACCTGGGCGCTCAAATCACCCGTCATTAAGGCCATAAAGGCCATTGAAATTAATACTTTCCTCATTTTTTACTATCTTTGTTTGTGTTTGCTATGAATTTTTCAAATATTGTATGCCTACAATCCGTATGCCTTAAACACATCCGCTACATCCTGCAAGAAGTTGTGTTCCAAAAAGCACGAAATGCGCAGCAAAAACTCCACGTCGATGGAGTTTTGCCGAAATGTGTAATAGAGGCTGGCGCGTTCCATGCCGAGTTGTTTGGCAAGCCAGGTAACGGTGCGGCCTTGGTGTTTCAGCTCCTCGTGAATACGCTGGCCAAGCCGAAGCTCGCTGAGCACATGGTTCAAACGTTCCTCCTTGCTTTTCTGCATGAGTCCTGTTTGTTTCACAGGGTGATTCAAATCGGAACAGCCATG
>JAGHSP010000014.1 GCA_018065815.1 Candidatus Sodaliphilus limicaballi
CCTCATAATTAAGGTCACCCACGGTGAACGTGTCGCCAGTTGCGGCTGATGCCATAATCGACACCATCGCAAGAAAAAGAAGTAATGATAATTTCTTCATAATATAGTAGTTTGTAGTTTTTAACGTCAATATCGCTATTATCGTTATTACCCCCCTCTCTGTAGGAGAGGGGCTGGGGGAGAGGCTTCGATGCCATCAAAGGGACAGTCCGGACAGTCCCCCGTGATGTCTGTTTCTTTTTGTTGCTCCGCATGAGTGTGTGTCAAAAGTCTCGAAATGGCGGCGCGCTGTAGGCGCAATGTTGCTACTAGCCCAAGGCAACGCCTTGGGTGATAGGAGGTAATATCAATACGCCCTGCAAGGGCAAAAGAATTGTTACCAGACCCAAACGCATTTTGACACACCCTCGGAGAGTTTAAACCTTTAAACTTTTAAACTCTTAAACTCTTAAACTTTTAAACCTTTAAACCTTTAAACCTTTAAAAATCACTTCCCCAGAATGATATTCAGCACAGCGTTTACGTCGGCAATATCCACCACCCCGTCGCCGGTCACGTCGGCTCCGGCATACTTGCTTGCGCTGTCCTTGCCCAGAGTGACGTTGATGAGAAAGTTAGCGTCGGTGATATCCACCACGCCGTCGCCATTCACGTCGCCTGGCAGGCCTTCTTCGCCTATCGCCTTGATGTTAAGGAATTTGCCCCACACTGCGTGAGCCTTATAAGCTGCAAGGCTCTCTGCGGGCACGCGCAGGGTTGTGGTCTCGTAGGTGGTGAAAGAGTTCTCATACATTGCATAAGGGGGAGTGACTGCCGCAATCTCAATCTCGGCAAGGCCCGAACAACCGTTGAAGGCGTTGTCATAGACTGTGGTCATGTGCTCACCCATTTTAATTTTAGTGAGCTTGTCGATATCCTTGAAAGCAGAGGACCTGATGACAAGGATGTTATCGCCCAGCGTCATGGTGAACTTTTCGGTCTTGCCGTCGGCGAAGATGCCCGCGCCCACTTCATACACGTTATAAGTCATGCCGTCATTGTCAATCGCGTCGGGGACATACAGGTCTGTTCCACAGTCACTGTGATAAGAGAGTCGCACGCGGCCATCATAGTTAACGCCGTTTACTGTCACAGGGCTAGTCGAATAGACAGTGTATCCGGCGCCCTTGGGTGCCTCGTCGGTGGTGGTGTGTACTATGTTCTTCATGAAGTCGTAACCGCCCGAGGTGACGTTTGCCCATTCTTTCCACACGTTTGCGGCCTTGTATTTGTCTATTGACTGGAAAGGCACATAGAGGGTAGTCTTCGGAGCGCCGTCAAATGCGTTTTCATCAATCTCGAGCGGATTGTTCATGTTAAAGAACAGTTTCTTGAGTGATGTGTCGCCGGCAAACACCTTGGACCCCATTTTGCTAACCGAACCAGGAATCTTCACGGTGCTGAGGCTTGTGCAGCCAGCAAATGCTTCGGTATCAATGTCACTAACGCCGTAGGGCAAAAATACTCCGGTAAGATTCACGCAATTTTTAAAAGCACCCGTGAATATCATTGTCATTTCATTGGGGAAATCACCTTCACGAACCACGCCGACCCTGCCATCGGGACACACGCGCAGCGAAGTAAGGGCCTTGGAGAACATCATGCCATTATATGAACTGTAGACTTTGTTTTCTTCACTCACTGTGATTTCAGTGAGATTTGAGCAATTATCTACAAACGAATAGTTGCAGTAAGTTACACCAGCGGGCACATTGATTTTTGTAAGGCCGGTAGAAGCAAAGGCCTGGTTACTAATCTCGGTCAGCGATGGGCAGTCAATATTGGCAGCGGTAAGATTAGTACAACCCATGAATGCATATGAAGGCACGCGATTGAGTTTAGTGAGCTTTGACAGGTCAATGCTCTTCAGGTCGGTATTCTCATAGCAAGCCCAGTCGGCAATGGCAACAAAATCATATCTGTAACCATAGGCGCTATAAGTGCCACCTCGGGTACCTACGCAAGCGGGAACGAAATTGCCGTCCTTGGCTATAGAACCGTTCTTGTAGTAGCCCACCATGGTCATCTCGCCCGTCTCGGTGGCTGTGGGTTTCTTGGTGACACACATCTGTGCACCGTCGGTAAACAAGAAGTCATAGACGTTAGAACTCTTTTCTATATTGCTGAACACATAAAAGGCATCTGTGTTCTTGTAATTGTTTACTGTATTATCGCCCACTCGTGAGACATAGAGTGTCATTCCCGTGTTGTAGGGGAATGCATATTTAAAGGACTGGTTATCGGGGTCGGTGCGAGCAATGAAAACTCTTTTCAACTTATCACAGCCCTTAAAAGCATTATCATGAATTCCGCCTATTGAACTGGGGAAAGTGACGAATGTAATGTTAGAGCAACCTTCAAACGCACTAGGGAACAAAATCATATTACTTATTGGGTTGTATTCAAATCTTACACTTGTAATATTAGTCGCACCCTTAAACGCTTCCTCATCAACCAGAAGCACGTTGCATGTCTCGTCAGAGTAATTAACTATAGGCGGAATGGTAAGAGCTAAACTTGACTTCGCCTTACCAGCATCGCTTAACCCTACAACACCAACGGTTGCCGGAGAAACCTTTTCCACCTTGTACATTATATCCCCTACCGAGAATTTTTCACCCCATTTTAATGCAGCTGATGCCGCAAGGGTAACCATAACCGATAAAACAAAACACAAGAATTTCTTCATAATATAGTAGTTTGTATTTTTTAACGTCAATATCGTCAATATCGTCAATATCGTTACTATCGTTATTATCGTTACTAACGCAACCCCTAAAGCTTTACAAGATGCCATCAAAGTGACAGTCCCCCGTGATGGCATTTTGTCTCCCCTCTCTGTAGGAGAGGGGCTGGGGGAGAGGCTTTTACTTCCCCAGAATGATATTCAGCACAGCGTTCACGTCGGCAATATCCACCACCCCGTCGCCGGTCACATCGGCTCCGGCATACTTGCTTGCGGTGTCCTTGCCCAGAGTGACGTTGATGAGAATGTTAGCGTCGGTGATATCCACCACGCCGTCACCATTCACGTCGCCTGGCAGGCCGTCTTTACCTATCGCCTTGATGTTAAGGAATTTGCCCCACACTGCGTGAGCCTTATATGCTGCAAGGCTCTCTGCGGGCACGCGCAGGGTTGTAGTCTCGTAGGTAGAGAAGCAGGAAGCAAATGCAACGGGAGGAATCTGTGCATTCACTGTGAGGCCGGTTAACGCTGTGCAACCATTGAATGCATTGGCAAGAAGCGTTTTCACGCTACTGCCCAAAACCACAGTGCTAAGGCTAGTGCAGCCACTAAATGCACTGACGCCTATTGTTTCCATACGGGTGAGTTGCGACAAGTCGATACTCTTGAGATAAGTATCGCCCAGGCAAGCACTGTCGGCAATAGCGACGAAATTATATTTGTTGCCGTAAGCACCGTATGTTCCACTGCCGCACAATGGCACAAAAGCACGATCCTTTACCATACCTGCCGTACGGTCCCATCCCACCATGACCAAGTCTCGATTATAGGTATTATCCTTCCATGCCATCAGCGCTCCGTCCTCCCAACGAAAATCATAGGCCAGCGAACTCTTGACAATGTTTTTGATTAAGCTGAACTTTTCATTTGCCCGATACCTCTCCACGGTATTAGGATCGGCTTTGGACACATATAGTGTCATGGTCATGCCTGCATTAATGGGTAAGAAGTCGTAAACAATCGGCACGGTGGTCCTTGCGAAATAAAAATCTTTCAGTTTAGAACAACCTAAAAATGCGGTGGACAAGATTGAATATGTCGAACTGGCAAAACGCACATAAGTGAGATTGGTACAAAACGCAAAGGCGCCTTGAAGGATTGCAACCCAAGAATCAGGATTATAACTGAAGGTAACACTCTTCAAGTTGCTCGAATTAGAAAAAGCCGTTTCCGCGATTCTCGCTATATTGTATTTAACCCCATTGTGAGTCACCACTGGGGGAATAACAAGGGCTAAATCGCTTTTGGCTTTGCCTGCGGCACTGAGGCCAGTAACATCGACGGTGTTTCTGTCTTCATTAAAAACCTCATAATTAAGGTCACCCACGGTGAACGTGTCGCCAGTTGCGGCTGATGCCATAATCGACACCATCGCAAGAAAAAGAAGTAATGATAATTTCTTCATA
>JAGHSP010000043.1 GCA_018065815.1 Candidatus Sodaliphilus limicaballi
ATGATATTGTGCGGTGTAGGTCCCGCTTCGTTAGCCCTTACATCATGCAACGACTGGCTTGACATCAACGTTAACCCCGATAGCCCGTCAGATGCAGCTGCGCTCTACAACCAGCGCCTTGCACACATTCAGTTCTATACTCGCGATGCTCAAGTATTCGCTGGTTGGCGTAACAGTTTCGCTTGTGGTGACTGGACTTCAACTAATGGTAGCACTTACTACAATGTTTCAATCCACTATCCCACAAACTCACTGTGTACAACTCCCTACCAGTGGTGGTTCGTAGGCGCTTATGCTAACGTGCCCGACATGTTCAAGAAGGCAAGTGACGCAGGTAACTACCAGTATGCAGGTGCTGCAAAGCTCCTCAAGGCTTACGGTATGATGCTCATGACCGACCTTTATGGTGAGATGCCTTACACTCAGGCTGCTGCCGAGCCCGCTCTTCCCGAGTATGACAACGGTAAGACTATCTTCATGGGCTGTATCGCCGACATCGACGAGGCTATCAAGTTGCTCGAACAAGGTCGCACACAGGCCGCTGATCTTCCCACACTCGCTGATAACGACTCTTGGAACAATGGTGACCTTGAGAAGTGGATTAAGTTTGCTTATCTGTTGAAGGCTCGCTGGCTCAACCACCTCAACAAGAAGGGTCCTGGCAAGTACACTGATGGCAAGTATGACGCTAAAGAGATTCTTGATTGTCTTGAACATGCTCAGAAGCAAAACTCTGACAACACTATCGCTCACTGTATCGACGCTAACGGCGACTATGACGTGCTCGGTTGGGCTGAACCCATCGAATACAACGGTCTCTTCTCTGTTTGCGGTATGAACGCTGGTTACTTCGTGACTAAGCGTCTTGAGGAGCACCTCACTAACTTCAACGGTGCAGGCATCGAGGATCCCCGCGCTGCTAAGATTCTCCCCTGGGCAGTTTCTGCTAAGAGCGCCGACACTCCCAGCGATGTTAAGTTTGAAGGCAAGTGGCGTCGTTCTAAGGGTGTTGACATGAGCAAGGTTCCCCAGGCAGGCGGTCCCATCCGCGCTTCTTGGAACGCTGAAAAGTGGTTCTACATTGACACTCAGAACGAGGATCGCTTGAACGATACTCTCTTCGTAGAGCAGACAAGCTCTTGTAAGGAATACTTCGGCAACGTAGATATCCTGTATCGTCGTGGCGGTACAGACGCTTCTACCGAGTCAGGTACATTCTTCACTCGCGTTTCTTCTCCCGTTTACCTGGGTGTATATCCCGAGGCTTGCTTCATCAAGGCTGAGGTTCTCTTCAACCAGAACGATCCTAAGGGTGCATTCGCAGCTTATCAGGATGGTGTTCGCGCAAGCTTGGAACTCATGAACGAGCGTCTCACAAGCTGGGTTGCTGAGGATAACAATCTTGCAAACTGCCCCTCATTTGTTCCCTTTACTAAAGAAGAGATTGACAACTATGTCAACAATGGTATTGGTACAAGTGCTGACCTTACACTTGGTAAGATCTTCATCCAGAAGCACATCGCTTTGATGTTCTCAATGGAGGTTTGGAACGACTATCGTCGCTACGACTACAACCCCGCTGTATTCCCCGGCTTCTTCGTACCCGAGGCTCACAAGCTTAGCGCTTCTGCTATGAAGGCTGTTCCCGACGGCAAGCAGTTCCGTCGCTGGCGTCAGTGCTCACACGAGCTCAACTACAACAGCAAGAACCTGCAAGCTATCGGTTCACAAGTTCCTGGTGCAGTATTAGTCGATTCAGAAGGCAAGCCTGCAGCTTGGAACCAAGCAGATGACGTTTGGACAATTCCCGTATGGTGGGATAGCACTCAAGAATAATATCTGAACAAGATTAAATTCTAAATAACCCGGCAAGGGGCGGCTCACAGCGAGTCGCCCCTTGTTATGTTCGCCGCAGTTGCGGTGCAATTTTGATGCGTTTGCCCTGTAATCTGACGTTAATGTCGCCCGGATAGCGTATTGAGGGTGTGTCAAAATGCGAAATCAAGTTGAGGTAGGGACGACACTCCCGTGTCGTCCGCACGCTCGGAACGAGCGTAGTGCAGTATGCAATTACTTGAATATAAGCGTTCTAAGAACGCTGCGGACGATACAAGAGTATCGTCCCTACCTGCTCTTGTTTTTGCATTGTACTCTACCAAAGCGTAATTTGACACACCCTCCATTGCATCGTAACCGATGGCCGCAGTTGCGGTGCAATTTTGATGCGTTTGCCCTGTAATATGACGTTAATGCTGCCCGGATAGCGTCTTGAC
>JAGHSP010000357.1 GCA_018065815.1 Candidatus Sodaliphilus limicaballi
TGTCTGCGGTTCTTCCCGTGTTTGGTAGTTAGGTGAACACTTGCTTGGTTAAAGTTCTGCCCTTCACCGGCTGTTGATTTTTTTTTTACCCATGCCGGCTACTATGGCGTCTGCTGACTTCTCAAGGTCCGTTGTTACTGCTTATCCGTGCGGACTCGCCCTTGAGACCTCCCCAGTTATGGACGCATTCTTTCCATCTTATATCCGCTTGATTTACTCCGAGAGTTTCCGAACAGCTATAGGACTTTGTCTTGTCGTGCAGACTTATCCACTCTCATAAGCCTTGGTATCAAGTTTCTGTACGTCGGGCCAGATGTTTGCCTACGGCTTCCTTCAGATTTCACCTCGCGGTGGACACCCTTGCCTTCGGCTATAGCCTTCCCACTGTTAGGGCGGCTTGGGGACTTGCACCCGTTAGAATACGTTCGTGCTGGGCGAACCACAAACGGCCGGATTGCGACAAATGCAATCCGGCCGTTGATATTTTAAGCAGCGATATTGCTGCACGGTAAGCAAGTTACTTGCTCTCGTTGACAAACTTAAATCCGTTCCACCTCCACTTTGTGTAATGTCCGTTGTTGTGGTCAATGGTGATCGTCTTGCTCTCAAATTTCACCTTGGCGTCACCTTCTACGCAACACGATCCCTGCGAGAGGTAGTGGAACTTGGCATAGGTAACATCGGGGAATACCACGGCGATGCCCACTCCGCTCTTCTTGTGAGAGGCATCATACCAGCGCTTGCACACCACAATCTGATCATACACGTCGTCAGTGAAACTGCAAATACCAGCCACTATCTGCTCTGAACCGAAATCACGCTCCCATGTAGAGCCGTCGGGGCGGGTTTCGCTCCAAGCAAATGTGGGGTCGGAGTTGTCATGGCTATCAAAGGCAGTGGTCCAAACGCAATAGGGACTGCCCTCTACCTCACCGTAACGCAGCTCGCCTGTTACATCAAAATCGGCATGGCGATATACGAAACCGTTGTCATCGGGGGTGCCTTCTGATACATTATAGAGACCTTCGGTATAGTTCTTGCTCTCGTCGAGAGCAGGATTAGCAAGAGCGTCGGCCGAGATACCCTTGGTGTCAATCCACACATATTTGGCCGTTTTCTCCTTCAGTTCAAGTTTGTTTCCATTCTGCACAAAGTGCATGTTAGTGGTGCTTTCCTCACCGAAGCGGACCACGTAGAACTCAATGTTGCCAGTTGCCTTGTCGCGGGCAATTGTAGTGACCTCGGGTAGTCCGTACAGACCTTCATCGCCCAGCGACCAAATGCCACACACATTTTCCTCGGGAGTAACATTGTCGCGGCGCATTTCATAACTGCACACTTCCTTGCCGTTCTCGAGCCAGGTGTAAACCACCAGGGCGTTATTGTTGTTGACAACGCCAAAGTCGGTCACAGCCAGCACGCCATTGGCACCGCGCAAGCTGGCAGCCTCGTAGCTGGCATAGACCTTGCGGCCATAGCGTTGGCGCATCTTTGTGACAAACGAAGCAGGCATTTTTTTTATTTCCTCGCCGGCCATATATCGGTTATAGGCAGGGAAAGTGTGGGTATTGATAAACTCATCATCGGCAAGCAGCACAGTGGGCTGGTTACCGTATCCGCGAAACATTGTAGAGGCCACCGAGCCGTCTTCGAGGGTGTAGATGTCGCCCTTGATAAGGTTCCACTCGGCACACCATGCGCCCTGCATAGCGCTCTCGTTGGGGAACTTGGGAGACTTGCACTCATACTTCACTCGGTTGTGGTTCTGCTTGAACACAGCCCACTTGAGCGACTGGCGTTGAGCATCAGTAAATTCTTCGCCCTCGCTTATGATAAAGCGATAGAAGCCCCTAGTGGGATGCTTGATATAATTAGCATCACCCCACACTGCCAAACCTCTGGCATGACTCATTACAGGAAGAAGCAATGCTCCCAGGCAAAGGACAGTTAATAGATTTTTCATAACTAATTAAGTTAGAACAAAATCCCAAAGTCTAAGGCTATCATACCCGATGTAACGTGATCATAAAAGTCGGTGAAATCACGGTTGTAAGAAACACCAAGATTTACCTTTTTATAACCGATATTGCCTCCCAGGTGCCATCCACCCTGCACTCTCTTGATACCATCGGTATTCTCAGCATACACGTTGCTGATTAAATCTACACCGGCAAATGGCTGAATAAACACCTCTGTGTTAGGGATAGTGTACTTGTAAGCCACGCTCACAGGAACGGTTAAACGCAACAACTGCAATCCATTGGTCGGAGTAAAATTCAGTTTTCCACCCACTTCAAGGAACAACGGAGCCTTGTCGGTAAAACCGATTCCGCGAGTATATTGCAGGTTAAATCCAGGTTCTGACCCTACCGAGAGACCCTCGGCATGCAGCGAGAATGAATGGTATCCCACAGAAACACGGTTATAATCACTACTTTGAGCACTTGCTACAATGCCAGCAAGTAATAGCACTGCTAAAAATAAAGCTTTTTTCATAATTGACTAATTAAATATGTTGAACATGACTTGCCGTTTATTACTTGCGGGCAAGGATTTCTAATGCCATGTCGAGGATTGTGGTGTCCTCAAGGGTTACAAAACCGCCATTGGGACCGGGCTCGATGTGAATGCCCATTGCACCGCCGGCATCATAGTCGGTGCCGCCAAAGTAGTTTCTTACAGCCTGTACCTCAAGGTTGAGTTTTTCAGCAATCTCATGTACCGATCCTTCGGGGAGACTGTTCTTGATTTCTCGCAATTCATTAAAAGTTAAAGTCTTTGCCATATCTTTATAATTTTTATAGTTTATATTCCTGTTAATGCAGCCACTGCAATGACCACCATAGAAGTACCCACTGCTGCTGCCACGGTCAATGAGTCCCGTGATGAGTAAGCACAATCACTCTCACCCAGCATGCGTGTTGCATAACGTCGCCATGCGGCATAAACCGCCATTGCAGCGGCCACGCCCACAATCATGCCACCCACGATGTCGCCAGGATAATGCACGCCCAGATACATGCGGCTGTAGCATTGCAGGCAAGCCCATGCAAGCAGTGCGCCCATAGCCGCGCGATGAGGCATCATGAGCCCCACGAGCACTGCCACGGCAAATGCGTTGGCCGAGTGACTAGATACAAATCCATACATGCCGCCGCGGTAGTCACGCACCACATGCACAAGTCCCGCAAGCGACGGATCGTGAGTGGGACGCAAGCGCTCAACCAGCGGTTTGATAATGCTCGACGCAACCTGGTCGGCAAGCAACACGGCAACAGCCACAGCCAGCACGAAGCACAGAGTCTGTCTCCATCCCTTGCGCACATTGACAACCAACACAGCCACCAGAATGAGCGCCCACGAATAGACTCTCGACACCTCCCACATGAAAGCGTCAAGATAACCGTTGTGCATGCCATTAACAGCTAGCAGCCACTGCTGGTCGAGCGATTGCAGGGTGTCTATCATATTCTTTCTATTTCCTTTGCATTTATCCAGCCACGCTTCAGGTCGGAAGTCTCAATATCGAGCCACTTGGTGCCTTGCGACACCACCGAGTCGGTGATTTCGACTTTATACCCTTCCTTTATTTCAAAGGCTACTTCACTCTTGTCCTTGGGCACGCGCGGAGCGGTGCTCACGGTTACCGGTCCCTCGCCGGTGACAATGGCAGAGTTGCGGTTCACCGCCTTGCCATGCACATAAAACGCGCACACATTAGCGACAACCGATAGCACCAGAAGCACAATGCCGCCGAAGAAACCCACCTTGCGCAGCGTCACATTCTCTGCCACTATATAGGTCGCAAGGGCAAGGATAAACAACAGGAACGACACAACTCCCAGACATGCCCATGTGTTGCTCGACAACGCGCTCACCACCGCAGCTAAGCGTGAAGTGAAGTAAGTGTCGCCGCTTTCCTCACTGATTGCAGCCTTTTCACGGCAGAACCCCAGGTTGAAGCGGGCATCGCTGTTGCCCGGATCAAGAATGAGAGCCCGTTCATAGTAAAGTATTGCGTGAGGGGTGTCCTTGAGGCGATAGTAAGTGTTTGCTATGTTGTAGCACAAGTCCGATGAGGTGCCTTGCGTCTTCTCTACTTTAAGATAAAGTTCCAGCGCTTTATTGTAGTGCTCGTTGCCGTAGGCATCATTGGCCTGCTTAATGTCGTCGGCAGCCCACGTGCATGCAACACCCACAAGCATTGCCAGCATCAGTGCATATAATCTTCTCATCATGACTTCACTTTTTTTACGGGTTTAACATTCTCCAGACGGCCTATCACATCGCTAGCCTCTTGCATCACGCTATTCATGTCGCCACTGGCCAGCTCGGGAGCATACTGGGCAAACTCACACTTGTCGAGCAACGCCAGCGTAGCAGCCCGCAAGTCCTCGCCCACGCCATATTGTTCAAGTTCGGCATTGATGTTCTCCTTGTTGAGATCCTTGACCGCAATGCCCAGTTTGTCGCTGAAGTAGCCCCACATCGCCTTGAGCAGCTCGGCATAGAACTCGGTGCGGTTGCCGCTCTGGGCAAATCCGCGAGCACGCTTGAGGCGGCGTTGAGCCACCTTGTTGGCACGCTTGGTACGCATGAGGCTCACGTTGGCTCTTTCCTTGAGTTTCTTGCGATATAGCACCATGAGCACGCCCATGAGCAAGACTGGCACGATGTAGCACAGCCAGTAGCCCACGCCATCAACCCAGAACGACTGGGTGCGGGTGAGCGCCATGTCGCCTTGCTTGATGTTGCGTATGTCCATGTTCTGCATGCGGTAGTGGTTAGACGGCGTACCCTCACCCTTGCCCACAGTGAGCTTTGTTGCGGGGACGTTCACGTCCTCATATTGCCCAGTCTCGGGGTTGAAATAAGTGAACACGCTTGCAGGGATAGTGAAATCTCCGGCATACTGCGGGATAAAGGTGTACTCAATATCTACTGTGCCGTTCACATCACCGCCGGCATGAGAAGTCTTCACGTTGTTCTTCGGGTCATAAACGTCAAACTCCTTGGGGAATCCCACTGCGGGAGCCTTGATATATTTAATATTGCCTGTACCCTCGATGCAATAGTTATATACCGCCGCCTTATAGGTCTTGAGGTCGGGGTTCTTGAGGCTAGTCTTCACCGAGAACTTGCCCACGGCGCCGGTGAATGTAGCCGGACGCGGTTCGGGAAGCGGCAGCACATTGACAGTCGATTGGTTGGACTGCACCGTGAGCTGGCGTTCAACGGGTTGCGACATAGTGCCGAATGGGGTTCTGTAGTTTTCATATTGCACTACGCCCACGTCGTAGTTGCCCGAGGTAATGGTGAGCTTGCCCGACTGCTGCGGATACAGGATGCAACGCTTGAGCACAGCCACTTTGTAGTGCTGACCGTTGAGCACCTCGTCCTGGTTGAGCGCGGCTTGAGTATCGATTTCTTCAATGAGGAAGCCATCAAATGAGGGCTGCTTTGTAGCCATGAATTTAGAAATCTGATACTTGGTATAGAGTTTGATTGTGCACACCACAGCCTGTTGCTCATACACACGAGGTTTTGACATCTCGATGCGCACCATCAAGTCATTACCGCTCACGCCACGGCTTGCGTCCTGTGTGAGCGGGTCGTCAAAGCTCACACCTCCGCGTGAAGGCTGCTGCTGTGGCGTGCCTCCTCCCTGACCGTTGCTTGCCACAACTTCAATATTGAGAGGACGGGTCTTCATCACATTGCCATTCACTGTGATTGACGCCGGGCCTATGGTGTATTTGCCCGGCTTGTCGGCACGGTAGAGCATTGTGTATTCCTCGCTCGACGTGCTCGACTTGTTGCCGTTGACGATATATGTGCTGTAACTTGTCGATTTACCTGGGCCGTAAAGCTTGTGTGCCCACGCAATCTCGGGTGCCTTAAATCCCTGCCCCTCGGCATTGCTAAGCACAAAAGTCACATTAAACTTGTTTCCCTGTTCCACCCGTGGCGGGGCTTGTGCCGTGAACGACACTCCGGCTGCGCCAGCGGCCAGTGTCATGCAGGCAAAAAACAGAACTATAAATATCTTTTTCATGTTAAACTTCATCTATAATTGATAGACAACCATTTACCACTTGCGGCTAGTAGCACGGCGTTCACGCTCCTGCTGCTGTCCCTGCACAGCCTGCACGCGCTGCTGTGTAGCGTTTTCCTTGTCTTGCATGGTCTTGAGTATCTGCTCCATGCTTTGCTCACTCATGCCGCCTTGCTGCTGACCCTTGTTCTGGTCTTTGTTTTGATCTTTATTTTGGTCTTTGTCTTTATTTTGATCCTTGTTTTGATCCTTATCTTTATTCTGGTCTTTGTTCTTGTCTTTGTTCTTGTCTTGGTCTTGATCTTTGTTTTTATCCTTGTCCTGATCCTTATTTTGGTCCTTATTCTGATCCTGGTTTTGGTTATTCTTGTCCTGCTGTTGCTTTTTGAGTTGTGCCAGGCGCAAGTTTTCCCTTGTCTGATCATCATCAGGATTGCGACGCAGCGAGTTCTTATAGTGCTCTATCGCTTGCGCATAATCCTCGCGGTTGTAGGCAAGGTTGCCCAGGTCATGATAAGCCATCGCCTGGATGTTCTTGTCGGGCATCTGTTTGGCTATGTTCTGCAACAGTTTCTCGGCCTCTTGTGCAGGATCGTTTTTGTCATTGGCCTTGGCAGCGGCATTTCCTTGCATCAGCAATGCAGTAGCCAGGTTAAACAATGCCATGGGCGATGACGAGTTGGCCTCAAGGGCTTTCTTATACTCCACCTCGGCCTCGGCATAGCGTTTCTCGTTGAACAGTTTATTGCCGTTGCGTATGTAATTACGTTCCTTCTTGGTAGAATTATCTTGAGCATGTGCAGGCATTGCTGCAACGCAAGCTGCAAGCATAATGACTAATCCTATTTTTATCAGCTGTTTCATTTACCTGTTTTTTTAGAGAAGAAGTTAAAGCGCTCGAGCCACGGATTCTTGCTCTCCATGAGCGCAATGAGTGCAACCATGAGCACCACAGCAATCCATGCGAAGACGGGGAACTGCTCGTCGTGCTGGGTGTAAGTTATCGTTGCAAGGTCGCTCTTCGACAATTTGTCGAGCGTGTCGTAGAGGGTTTCCACCGCATCGTTTGCGTTGCCGTCCACATAGACGCCCTTGCCTGCACGGGCAATGTCTTGCGCCATTTTCTCGTTGAGATAGGTTGTCACTACCTGTCCGGCATCGTCGGTGAGATAAGAGCCGTCGCCCATGGGAATGGGCGCGCCTGTTGTGGAACCCACACCCATCACGTTCACTTGGACACCATTTTTCTGTGCATTAGCAGCCACGCCGGTAGCATCGTCCTCAAAGTTCTCGCCATCGGTGATAACAATGATCGCTTTCTGTGACTTCTTGCTCTCTGAAAACGACTGGCAAGCGAGGTCAATCGCCGCCCCTATTGCTGTTCCCTGGCTGGGAACCATCTTGGTGTTGATGCCGTTAAGGAACAGTTTGGCTGATGACACATCACCAGTGAGCGGCATCTGCATATAGGCATTACCGGCAAACACGATGAGGCCCATCTTGTTGCCTGCGAGCTTGTCAATGAGTTTCTGCATGATGAGTTTTGAGCGCTGCAATCGGCTTATGTCCTGGCCGTTGCTGGTCGAACTGGCATTCATCGAGTTTGACACGTCCATAGCCACCATCACCTCAATGCCGTGCACCTTGGTGGTATTCTTGCTTGCTCCTGCCCTGGGACGCGCCAGGATTACCACAGTCGTGGCTATGAGCAGCAGTTCCAGCGTGAGTTTTATCCACGGTTTGTAGGGCGACACGTCGGGCATGAGCGCGCCCACTACCTGCTTGCGGCCAAAGCGGGCCAACTTGCGCTTGCGTGACTGGCGGGCAAGCAAGTGAAGCCCTGCCACCACAGGAAGCAGCAATAGCAGATAGAGATACTCCGGATTAGCAAAACTAAACATATCTTATTCTAAATATCTGACATTAATGTTGATAATCGCGACACATCACGGGATGTGACGCATCACAGTATATTCTCCCAGCACGTAGAACAGCAGCAAGCACATCAGCGCGACAGCCCACGGCATGTAGTTGTCATAGGCATGCGAGAACCGCTGCACGTCGAGGTGGGTTTTCTCCAGTTGGTCTATCTCGTCAAACACCTGCTGCAACACACCCTTGTTAGTTGCGCGGAAGTATTTGCCGCCTGTAGTCTGGGCAATCTGCTTGAGCGTGCCCTCATCTATCACCACAGGCATAGTCTGATACTGGATGCTGCCGTCAAAGCCTATCGCCACAGGGTAAGGTGCCGAACCGTTGCTGCCCACGCCTATGGTGTAAATCTTCACGCCATGCTGCTTTGCCACCTGGGCAGCAGTGAGCGGAGCCACAACGCCAGTGTTGTTGGAACCGTCGGTGAGCAGGATGATGCTCTTGCTCTTGGCTTTGCCGTCCTTGATGCGGTTAATGGCAGTGGCTATGCCGTCGCCTATCGCTGTGCCATCCTCGAGGACTCCGATGTGAACCTGCTGGATAGAGTTCACAAGCGTCGCATTGTCCATTGTCATGGGCACTTGGGTGAAACTCTCGCCGGCAAACACAACGAAACCAATATTGTCATGCTCGCGGCCGCTCACAAACTTTGTCGCAACCTCCTTGGCTGCATCCAAGCGGTTGGGCGAGAAATCCTTGGCTAGCATACTGGTAGAAACATCGAGCGCCACGATGATATCGGTACCCTCCACATCACCGGTCTCCCAGCTGTCATAGGTCTGCGGGCGGGCAAGAATCACGATGAGACACACCAGTGCGGCTAATTTCACGCCGAACAGCAGGTGCTTGAAATACACCTTCCACGATGTGGGCATCGAGTCGAATGGCATCGTGGTGGACATGCGCATCGTGGGATGGGCCATGCGGTTGCTATACACATACCACGCTATGAGCGGAACGAGCAGCAGCAACAGCCACAGCATTGCGGGATGAGCCAGATTAAGCATTGCCACGTCCTCCCTTCTTTCCCTTGGCGTCGGCCACCGGAAGCGGCTTGGTCGCCTCTATAAAGTTCACTGCGCGCTTGAATGCCATCTCGTTGTCATCGGCAAGCGGGCGCACGTTGGCAAACTTTACAACATCGGCCATCTCAAGTATCATGCTCAGTTGCTCGTTCACGGCACGGGTCTCGTCGTTCTTCTTGAGCGTGTCGATGATTTGCGTCGATGTCATCTCCACAGCGTTGATTTCAAAGCGACGGTCGATATACACACGCAGGATATCGGTCAAGCCGGTAAAATATTCTTTTTCTTGTCCATTCTGCCACAAATTACTGTCTTTAAGCCTGTTGAGATTAATCATCGCCTCCTCGTAGGGCGGCAGTCTCTTGCGACCCGGCATCACAAACTTGCGGCCTTTCTTGTACCACAGGAAGTAGTAGCACAATCCTCCGCCGACGAGCAGGAATGCCAGCAAGAACGCCCACCAGTAGTCAATGAGCACGTCGGGCACCCAGTCAAAAAATTTAAACGGCGGTTCTATCACGGGCTTAAAGCCATGGATGTCCTGTTTCTCGTCAACTTTCACAGGCATCACTTTGAGCGTCAACGGCTTCGACATCGCAGTATCACCGTTCACGATAAAAGGGATGGGCTTCACCACATACATTCCCGAGTCAAATGCCTGCAAGATGAGGTCACGGTTTATCTGTATGCGGCCGTTACCCAGGTCCACAGTGTCGGGCACGGTTTTTCCGGCAATCTCGATTGCCGAGCTCAACGTGTCGCTCTGCTCAAGCGGGAAAATGCCTATCTTGCCTTTGTCCTGCACAATCTCGAGGTGCAATGCCGTGGTCTTGCCCATGAGCAACTGCGCCGAGTCGAGCCTTGCTATGACCATTGTGTTGCCTGCCCGCATGCCGCACACGGCACATGCCAGCATCACAACAGCAAATATTCGATTGATAAATTTCATTTAATTCGTATAAAATAGAATTCCGAAGATTATCCTCTCTTCTTAAACAGTTCCATGAGGGCCTTCACATAGTCCTCGTCGGTAGCCACGCTTGCCAAGTCCACGTTGCACCTCACCATGGTGTTGTGCATCGCCTGCTGGCGTTCATACCACCACTTGCTGTAGGCATTGCGCACCTTGCTGCTGCTAGTGTTAACCCAGCGCATCGTGCCGCGCTCGGCATCTAGCATTCGCATCAGACCCACGTCGGGCAACTGCGCGTCGCGCTTGTCATACACCTGTATCGCTATCAAGTCATGCTTGTGGTTGGCTATTGACATCGACTTGTAATAGTCGCCCTGGTCAATGAAGTCGCTCACAAGGAAAGTAGTGCAGCGTTTCTTGAGCGCACCGGTCATGAACTCCAGCGCATGGTTGATGTCGGTGCCAGTGCTCTCGGGTTCGAAACTCAACAACAGGCTGATGAGCAACAAGATGTGCTTGCGCCCCTTTTGAGGCTGGATAAATTTCTCTATCCTGTCGCTGAAGAACAGCAGCCCCACCTTGTCATTGTTCTGGATAGCGCTGAATGCCAGTGTCGCTGCTATCTCGGTCATCATTTCGCGCTTGGTCGATCCCACAGCGCCAAAGTCCTTGCTGCCCGACATGTCCACGACGAGCATCACCGAGAGCTCACGCTCTTCCTCATACACCTTCACGTAGGGTTTGTTGTAGCGTGCTGTGACGTTCCAGTCGATGTCGCGCACGTCGTCACCATAGTGATACTCGCGCACCTCGCTGAAGGTCATACCACGCCCCTTGAAGGCCGAGTGGTACTCGCCGGCAAATATGTTCTGCGAAAGTCCTTTTGCCTTTATCTCAATCTTGCGGACTTTCTTAAGCAATTCGTTTCGTTCCATTTTATTGCCTTATCAGGGCACTGCAATCTTGTCAAGGATTTCGCTGATGATTTCGTCGGCGCCAATGTTGTTGGCCTCGGCCTCATACGACAGGCCTATGCGGTGACGCATCACGTCGTGGCACACAGCGCGCACGTCCTCGGGAATCACATAGCCGCGGCCCTTGAGGAAGGCGTAAGCACGTGCTGCCAGCGCCATGCTGATTGATGCACGGGGCGATGCTCCGAAGCTGATCATGCCCTTGAGGTCCTTAAGCCCATATTCCTCGGGGAAACGTGTGGCAAACACGATGTCAACGATGTAGCGCTCTATTTTCTCATCTACATAGATTTTTTGCACAATCTCGCGTGTCTCCACGATGTCGCGGGGTGTTACCAGCGGGATTATGTTCTTGTGCTCGGGCGAGATGTTCATCTTGATGATGCTTGCCTCCTCGGTCTTGCTGGGGTAGCCTATCACCACCTTCATCAAGAAACGGTCCACCTGTGCCTCGGGCAGCGGATAAGTACCTTCTTGCTCAATGGGGTTCTGTGTGGCGAGCACCAGGAACGGGTCGTCGAGGCTGAATGTGCTCTCGCCTATGGTCACCTGGCGTTCCTGCATAGCCTCGAGCAATGCGCTCTGCACCTTGGCTGGTGCACGGTTAATCTCATCGGCAAGCACAAAGTTAGCAAACACGGGGCCTTTCTTCACCTCGAAGCTCTCCTTCTTGATGCTATACACCATAGTACCCACCACGTCGGCAGGCAGAAGGTCGGGGGTGAACTGGATGCGGCTGAATCGCGCGTCGATGAGCGACGCAAGGGTTTTGATGGCAAGGGTCTTTGCCAGGCCAGGGACACCTTCCAGCAGGATATGACCATTGGCCAGCAAGGCTATCAAGAGTGAGTCCACTAGGTGTTTTTGACCCACGATTGTTTGATCCATACCCTGTTTAATCATGTTCACGAAGTTGCTTTTGCTAGCAATCAAGTCGTTCAACTCTCTAATGTTGACAGTTTCGCTCATAGTTATTTTTTGTCTAGTTTTTTTGCGTTCTTAATAATTATGGTGCAAAATTATCAATTTGCCGTTAATTGTGCTACAATTTTCTCGTTAATAATGTGTATTTTAAGTTAACTATGTTAAAGCACGCCACTCATTGCGTTAAAAAAAGAAAAAACTTTATTAGTGTCTAGTAAAAAAAGAAAATATTTTTTTTTGTTTTATTGCTTCGCATAGAAAATGGCTTGCTCTGCAAGCAAAATGGAATTACCTGATAGATAAAGTAATATTATTCAAGTTTCGCATGTTAAAGCAATTATTGCTAATTTATTGTCCGGCAAGACAATACCTAAATAGGCCCCCACCGCCAAACGTAGTGGCGGTGGGGGCCTAGCCTAATTGTAGTAGTGCGTCCAGCAGGATGCTATTCGGGCAACATTGACATAACATACCCAATTAGCAATCGTATTCTAATTACGGTCACTTCCCGCGGAACTTGGCAAACAGTTTTCCGCTCTTCATCTGTGCCTTCTTCACGCTTTCAGGATCCTTCGGGTCAATGCCATATTTCTCGGCGGGCGGAATCACAACTACCGTGCCCGGAGTGATGTGGTTGGGGTTGTCGATAATAGCCTCGTTTTCCTCATAGATATACACCCAGAAATCGCTGTTGCCGTAATGCTTCTTTGCCATGCGTGTGAGGAACATCGTCTTCGTGCAGGTATCGGTCACCACTGCGGCAGGCTTCGGTTCCTCAACAGTTTCCACGGCAGGTTGTGCCGTGTCGGCCTCGGCAATGCCTTGGCGCATCACTATCTCTGTGTTAGACATATCTTCCTCGTGCGTCACAGCCACAGTGTCGGCCGTCTCAACGGTCTTTTGAGACACCGCCATTGCATAGATGCCCCACCCTATAAGCACAAGCAGCAGCATACCCAGGGCCCCGAGCAGCACGCCACGCAGCATCGACTTGCGGGCGACCTCGCGCTTGTCGCGTTCAATTTCTTCGGCAGAATACACATCCTCATCGGCAGGTTCTTCGACCTGCTCCTCGACTTGTTCTTCGACCTGCTCTTCGACAATAGCTTGCGGTTCTTCTACGGGTTGCTCCTCTTGCGGAGCTGCTTCCTCAACGGGTTGCTCTTCTACAATGGGTTCTTCTTGCGGAGCTGCTTCCTCAACGGGCTGCTCTTCTACAATGGGTTCTTCTTGCGGAGAAACCTTCTCTACTTGCGGCATGAACGGCGGCGGTGTCACCGGCATAGACGCCAGTCCATCGGGCACACTCTCTGCCGGGTCAGGCAGTTCAATAGCTGGGAGTTCCGGGACCTCCGGAATCTCCGGGTCTGCCGGGGGTGCCGGGGTTGCCGGGAGTTCCGGGGGTGCCGGGAGTGCCGGGAGTTCCGGGGGTGACGGGATCTCCGGGGTTGACGGGTTCTCTAAATCACCTGTTATTGCGGCAAGCTGTTCATCGGTCACAGCGTCGTCGAGCACCACCGTATCAAAGTGTGAAAACGGTTCATTCAGCGCATCGGCTAGCGACTTGGCGGGAGTAAACACCAGGCGGTTGTGATGAGGTATCTCCACCTCCTGACCCGTGTTAACGCTCACGCTTTTGCGAGCCTTAACTGCCTCTACCTTAAATTGGCCCAGGTTCTTGATGCGCACACTCTCGCCCTCGATGAGCGCCTGCGACACCGTGGCAAACAGTTCTTTCAAGAACAGTTCGCTCATGCGTTTCGACGTGTTGGTGGCGGTCGCTACCAGCTCGATAAGTTCAGGAAAAGTAATCTTGCTGTTCATCGCTTCAACCTTTTAGTTTGCTCTTGAGCACATTACTTATTTTGAACGTCATCACCACCTTGGGCGGCACCAGCATGCGCTTGCCGTTGCCCGGATTCACCACTACCCTCTCGTTCTTCTTTTTCGGCTCAAACGTGCCGAAACTGGGTATTGCTATGCTGTCAAGTTCGCCGCAACGTGTGGCCACAACATCGGTGAACGCGTCAAGTAATTTGCTCACGTCCTCTGTGCTACGGCCCAGTTTGTCGGCTACAAGCGCCACTAGTTTCTTGTTCTCCATCTCAAGTTATGTTATTTTCAAACCACAAAGATACAATTTTTTCATGAAACTCTCTACTCCAAACCGATTTTTATCTAAAAACTTGGTTTTTCCCAGCAATATTTTGTACCTTTGCACCTATCGATCATGCTGGTTTTACTTGCCGGCTGACAACACAATTATTCACACAACCATCACCCACTACGACATGAAAAAAACTTTATCATTCGTCTTCACTTTGCTCGCTTTGAGCATCATTCTCTCGTGCGCAACATCATGCAGCCCAAAGAAAAAAGAAATCCTGGGCACATGGCACACCACAGTCACCTCACAGGACGCCGACGAAGAAATCGAAGTCGACATCACCAGCGACATCACTTCTATCTATAATGATGACGGTACTTCAACTTCTACCCTGCTTTTCACCGAGAACACAGTGTGGGGCGCGGGCGAAATGGAAGGAGTAGCCTACACTGCCCAGTACAAAGTAGATATCTCTTACACATGGACGATGTTTGGCAACAAAATCACTGAAAGTCCCCAGAACGTGGAGGTCACCTTCCTCTCCCTCGAAAGCAATGTTGACGATTATGAATTTGAGCAGGAACTCATCAAGAATTACAAGAAAAACATCACAAATCCCAGCCTCAAGCAAGATTTCTACGCCGAGGAAAGATACACCCTCGTCAACGTCACTCCCGGAAAGCTCGTAGTCAAAGACGACGAAGGCTCCATCACTGAATTCACCAGATAATAAACAGATTAGATATAGACAACAAACTACAGATTACAGATTTTTTAACTGAAACGCATTTCAGTAAAACCGCTTAATTAGTAATCTGTTGTTTGTTTCAGTAGCTTAATTAAGTTTTTCTAAAAAAAATCTGCCCCAATATATTTAATCTGTGGTCAAAAATCACTAACTTTGCAGTTTGAAAAAGAAACACTAACACATATATAATATGGCAGAAAACGTTAACAACGCTCCTGTTGAGGAGAAGAAACAACTGAATTTTGTACAGCAGCTGGTTGCCGACGACCTCGCTGCGGGTAAGAACGGCGGACGACTCAACACCCGCTTCCCGCCCGAGCCCAACGGATACCTCCACATCGGACATGCCAAGGCCATCTGCATGGACTTCGGCGTTGCCGAGATGATGGGCGGCACCTGCAACCTGCGCTTCGACGATACTAACCCCCAGAAGGAAGATACCGAGTATGTAGAGAGCATCAAGCGCGACATACATTGGCTCGGCTATGACTGGGGCGACCGCCTGTATTATGCTAGCGACTACTTCGAGAAGCTCTACGCATTTGCCATCGACCTCATCAAGCGCGGCATGGCCTATGTTGACGACCAGAGCAGCGAGGAAATTGCCAAGCAGAAGGGCACTCCCACCACTCCCGGCACACACAGCCCCTACCGCGACCGCTCGGTTGAGGAAAACCTCGACCTCTTTGAGCGCATGAACAAGGGCGAGTTTGACGAGGGCAGCCGTGTGCTCCGTGCCAAGATCGACATGGCGTCGAGCAACATGCACTTCCGCGACCCCATCATGTATCGCATCATCAAGACACCCCACTGGCGCACCGGCGAGAAGTGGAAGGTTTATCCCATGTATGACTTCGCCCACGGCCAGAGCGACTACTTCGAGGGCGTTACCCACTCTATCTGCACCCTGGAGTTTGTTCCTCACCGTCCTCTCTACGAGTACTTCGTGAAGCTGCTCGCAGGCGACAAGGTGGAGGAATACTGCCCCCGCCAGATTGAGTTCAACCGCCTCAACCTCACCTACACCGTGATGAGCAAGCGCAAACTCCTGCAGCTCGTCAAGGAAGGTCTCGTTGCCGGTTGGGACGACCCGCGCATGCCCACCATCTGCGGTCTGCGCCGTCGCGGTTTCACTCCGCAGTCCATCAAGAACTTCCTCAATGCCATAGGCTACACCAAGTTTGAGGCATTGAACGACATCAGCTTGCTCGAGCATAGCATACGCGAAGACCTCAACAAGAACGCCAACCGCGTGAGCGCTGTCCTCGACCCCGTGAAGGTGGTTATCACCAACTATCCCGAGGGCAAGGTGGAGATGCTCGAGATGGAGAACAACCCCGAGAAGCCCGAGGACGGCAAGCATCAGATGCCTTTCACCCGCGAGATTTACATCGAGCGCGAGGACTTCATGGAAGATGCTCCCAAGAAATTCTTCCGCATGACCCCTGGTAAGGAAGTGCGACTCAAGGGCGCTTACATCGTGATGTGCGATGAGTGCGTTAAGGACGCCGAGGGCAACATCACCGAGATCCACTGTACCTACGACCCCGACACCCTGAGCGGCACCGAGGGTGGCAACCGCAAGGTGAAGGGTACGCTCCACTGGGTATCGGTAGAGCATGCAGTCGATGCCGAGGTGCGTGTTTACGACCGTCTCTTCGCCGTTGAGAACCCCAGCGCCGAGGCCGAGCGCGACTTCCGCGAGTTGCTCAACCCCGACTCACTCAAGGTGATCACAAACGCCAAGATCGAGCCCTATCTGGCACAGATTGCCAAGCCCGAGGACAAGTTCCAGTTCCAGCGCATAGGTTACTTCTGCGTGGACCTCGACAGCACCCCCGAGCACATCATCTTCAACAAGACCATCGGTCTCAAAGACAGTTGGGCAAAAGCACAGAAGAAATAATTCCCCTACGATAACTTCAAGATTTACTTCTAGGAGAACAAACTACAGATTACTCTGATCACTCAGATTTATTATATCTCCCACAGAGGCACAGAGGCCACAGAGAGAAAAAAACAAATAATCTGGGAAATCAGTGCAATCTGTAGTTTGTTCTCTTTGTAATCTGTAGTTAAAATTATTC
>JAGHSP010000354.1 GCA_018065815.1 Candidatus Sodaliphilus limicaballi
AAGAACATCAATATGAGCAACAAGAAAAAGATAAACTGACCATGTTCCTCGTAATCAATAGTTGAAAAACCGGTAGAAGTAATGGCCGAAATCGTGTCAAACACTGAATATAAAACCCGGTCGGACCCGGTGTCGCAAAAGTGCATATATTCCACACGCGCAAAGATAGCAATAGCTCCCACACAGATGACGCCTATATACCACCTGAATATCACACTCTTCAACATAGGTTTAAAAGTATGATCAACAAACAGGCCATAAAGCAACGAGAAATTCACGCCACACATGAGCATAAACACAATGATGATAAAGTCAGAGTAATAGTCATGCCAGTAAAACAACCCGGCATTCTTTGTAGAGAATCCGCCAGTCGAAACTGTGCTCAACGTGTGACACAATGAGTCAAACCAATCCATGGGTCCCAGCCATAGCAATAAAAACATCACGAGGGTCATGACAATATAAATCACCCACAAACTCATCGCCGTCTGATTCACACGAGGACGAATACGCTCATGTGTTATGCCTGTTACTTCACTGCTAAACAGGGTGACACCACCACGATAATTCAGCATGGGCAGCACAGCAAGCGTGAAGAGGATGATTCCCATACCGCCTATCCACTGACTGAGCGAGCGCCAGAATAATATGCCCTTGGGCAATGCTTCTATATCTTTCACCACCGATGCTCCGGTTGTTGTAAAACCCGACATCGTCTCAAAGAAAGCATCAGTTATTGTTGTGTGCGTAGATGCAATGAGCAACGGGAGCATACCGAAAAACGAAAATACCACCCACACCATCGAAGTGAGAAGGATTCCCTCTCGCCTACGCATGGCCATGTTTCTCGTGCTACGACGCAAACCATAAGTCAATGCAAGACCGGAAACAAGTGTCAAAGCAGCTGTTTTCAAGAATGCGAGCGCAACATCAGTCTCACTATATATAAATGACACTATTGCTGGCAGGGCTATGAATACGCTTTCTATCAGAAGAAGCCATCCCAGCACCCTCAGTATCATTAAGTAGTTTATGCTATATGCAATCCCGCTCTTCTTCATCCAAATATCTTTTCTATTTTATGAATTCCACCAAGCAAACAGAACACAACCACATGGTCACCTACTTCTAACTGCGTGTCACCTGTGACAAGATAACCTTCACCATTGCGCACCAGACCGGCTATGGTGATACCCTGTGCCAGTTTCAAGTCCTTCACTTGGGCACGTGTGACCTTCGATCCTGGTTTTACCACCAGTTCGGCAACCTCTGCATCGGCAAGGGCAAGACTCTTTGCATTGTCCACATCGCTATCCAGCATAATTTGGAAAATACGACTTGACGCAAGCAATTTCTTGTTGATAATCAATCCGATATTCAGTGCTTCGGCTTCATTGAAATATCTCAAATTCTCAACCTGGGCTATTGTTTTTTTGATTCCATGTTCCTTGGCCATCATGCAACCCAGGATGTTTGCCTCCGACGTTTCGGTGAGAGCAATAAACACATCATAACTTGCAATACCTTCTTCTTCAAGGAAATCAGAATCTCTGGGGTCGCCATTCACAATCGAGCAGTTAGGATAGCGGTCGGCAAGTTGCTGACAACGTTCTGCATCTGGTTCAAGTATCTTAAACCTATAACGCGACGGTGCCTGGCTCACTAGCTGTTCTGTTATCTCACCGCCACCCATCACCAATATGCGATCGACATCGACTGGCGTTTTTCCGCACACTTCCATCACATCGATGATGTGCTCATGTGTAGTAGCAATGTAAGCGATATCGTTTTCCCTGATATAGTCAGAACCACTAGGTATAATCGTCTCGCGATTTCGCTTTATTGCAGAGATGTGCATGATGTGAGACACATCACTCAAATCTTTGAGTTGATTGCCCACCAACGATGAATTTGCCCTAATCTTTACACCAACGACAATCAATTCGCCATCAAACAGTTCAAACCAATTGCGCACCCATGTGCGTTTCAAGGCACTGGTCATCTCCTGTGCTGCAAGATATTCCGGGTAAATCAAGTGATCGATGCCACGAGACACGAAAAATGCTTTGTTTTCTTTATTTAGATAACTTGAATTGTCAATTCTTGCAACGGTCTTCTTTGCTCCCGCGTTCTTGGCAAGAGAGCATGCAAGAATATTGCGAGCCTCATAGGGGGTTACAGCAATAAACAGGTCGGCCCTTGAAACACCCACATTATTCAAATCTTCAAACGAAGTCGCACTACCGTAGTAAGTCATGAGGTTATATTCCAGCAAGGAATTAAGACGGCGTTCGTCATTATCCATGATGATAATATCCTGGTTCTCATCACTTAACATTTTAGCCAAGTGTGTTCCCACCTCACCAGCTCCTGCAATAACAATTTTCATCAGTCGCTAATATCTATTTTTCTAAAATTGTTAATATATAGTTATAAATCGATTCGACATCAATGCCACAAATCTTCTGTTGCTGTGGTACTGTGCCTTGGTCTATGAACTCATCTTTAATTCCGAGGCGTGTGAGCTCACAGTCGTTTTTACCTTGTGCCATTACCTCGGCAACAGCACTGCCCAAACCACCCATCACAGTGCCATCTTCCACTGTAATGATATGGTGATGTGTCGCAATCATCTCTTTAACGAGTTCTACGTCAAGCGGTTTGAGGTAAACCATGTCGCAATGGCTCACCTTCACATTTTTCTCTGTTTCCAATCGGTCAAGAGCATTAATCACATTATTGCCTATATGCCCCAGACTCAAAACAGCTACCTTCTCACCGCGACGCAGCACCTTACCTTTACCCACAGTCATTTCTTTCATGGGGCTACACCAATCAACCATCACGCCATTACCACGCGGATACCTGATAGCAAATGGTCCCTTACCGTCGAGCTGTGATGTGTACATGAGGTTGCGCAAGTCATGTTCGTTTATAGGAGCCGACACCACCATGCCAGGAATACAACGCAGATAAGCCAAGTCAAACATGCCATGGTGAGTCACTCCGTCCTCACCCACAAGTCCTCCACGGTCAATGCAGAACGTGACAGGTAGTCCTGCAATAGCCACGTCATGGATGATTTCATCATATCCTCGTTGCAAGAACGAACTATAAATGGCTACAAACGGGCGTTTCCCTTCCTTGGCCAGTCCGCCAGCAAATGTCACAGCATGTCCTTCGCTGATACCCACGTCAAAGGTGCGTTTAGGGTAAACCTTTTGCAACATTGACATTGACGTTCCTCCAGGCATAGCGGCTGTAATGCCCACGATGTTATCATTCTTTTTTGCCAGTTCAACAAGAGTGTGACCGAAAACATCTTGATACTTCAATGGTTTGCCTTCGCCCGATGATTTCACACGTTCACCCGTAAGTTTGTCAAATTTACCTGGGGCATGCCATGTAGTGGGGTCTTCTTCAGCAGCTTTATACCCCTTTCCTTTAATAGTGTGGAGGTGAAGGATTTTAGGACCTTTCATTTCTATGACATCCTTCAATGTCTTCACCATTCTCACCACATCGTGACCGTCAAAAGGACCAAAGTATCTAATATTCAAGCCCTCAAAAATATTTTGTTGGCCTGTGAGCATAGATTTCATTGCATTGTTAAACCTCAGCATTATCCCCTTGCCGCTATCCCCAATCATGCCATGACGACGCATGAATGTATATATCTTATATCGCAGGTTATTATAACGCTTTGATGTCGATAAGTTGGTGATGTAGTTGCTCAATGCACCCACAGGGC
>JAGHSP010000335.1 GCA_018065815.1 Candidatus Sodaliphilus limicaballi
TAGCTCAATATTACACTCAACTTCCTCCTAAAGAAGTTCTTTCTGATCGACTACAGCGCGCTATCGCTATCGCACGAGAGCACCAGTTAGAAAAGAAATAACTACACTACCAGCCCCGGCACGAAAAGTCCCGGGGCTGGTAGTTCTCTTTAAATCTTCAAGTGCAGCGTCCCTAAAATCTTACCCTGCAATGAAGTCGAGGAACGCTTGCTTGTAGCTGTCGCCTATGGGGACCTCGGTGGAGGTGAGGATGAGGCGGTTGCGCTCTATCTCGCGTATCTTGGACTTGTTCACGATATATGACCTGTGCACACGCACAAATCGCGACGAGGGCAGCATATGTTCCATCGCCTTCATGTTCATGAGCGACAGCACCGGGTGCTGCGACTCCTCGGTGTGAATCTTCACATAGTCTTTCAGCCCTTCCACGTGTGTGATTGAGTCAAGACTGATTTGCAGCAGCTTGTACTCGCTCTTGACGAAGATGCTGGTGGGTTCAGGCGCGGGTTTTGAGTCGCTGCCATGAAGCATCGTGAACCACTGCAACGCCTTGTTGCACGCTTCAAGGAAATTGGCATAGCTGATGGGCTTGAGCAGGTAGTCGAGCGCATTGACGCGATAGCCATCGAGCGCATATTGCTCAAATGCCGTGGTAAACACCACGCGGGCACTCTCGGGAATCATGCGCGACAGCTCCAGCCCGTTGATCTCGGGCATCTGTATGTCCAGGAACACGATGTCGGGCGCACTGTCCTGCACCCCTTTGAGGGCATCGGTAGCGTTGTAATACTTGCCCACGAGTTGCATGAACGGGATTTTGGTCACATAGCTTGCCAGCAGCTCCACTGCCAGAGGCTCGTCGTCAACTATGATGCACTTTATCGTCATTGAATATTTCTATTTTAGAGTAATACTGCGTTTTGCCGTCGTTCAGCCCGCGGGTCCACTTGTGCCGCCCCGGGTACTGCAGGTTGAGCCGTCGTTCCACCTGCTCCAGCCCTATGCCCGAGCCGCTCTTGTCGCTGGTGTTCTTGGGATTGTTGGAGTTGACGATGAAGCAGGTGATGTTGCCGTCGTCCTCGTGCAGGCTGATGTTGATGTAGCCGTTTCCGCTCGACGAGATGCCATGCTTGAAGGCATTCTCGATGAGTGAAATGAACAGCAGCGGAGCCACTGGCGTGGTGTTGTCGTCACTCACCTGTATATTCACATCGACCTTCACGCTAGGAGCGAGGCGCATCCTCATGAGCTCGATGTAGTTGTTGATGAACTCCACCTCCTTGTAGAGCGGCACATAGTTGCTCTCGTTCTCATAGAGCATGTATCGCAGCAGTTTGCTCAATTCCTCCACCGCATGCTGCGCCTTGTCGCTGTCGAAGGCGATGAGCGCATAGATGTTGTTGAGCGTGTTGAGCAGGAAGTGCGGGTTGAGCTGCGAGCGCAGGTTGGAGAGCTCGGCCTCGCTGCGCATGCGTTCTATATCCTTGCGCTCGGCTTCGAGCTGGCGGGTGCGGTCTATGAGCCTGAGCGCAAGGCTTAGTGCCACGGTGAGGATGAGCGAGACGAAGTTGTAGAATATCTGTGCCTGTCGTGGCGGCGGCATGCCAGGGCGATGCTGCAGCGGTTTGCCATCAGGGCCAAAGATGGGCGGCCGGTTGTCGGGCAGAATCTGTGCTGTGAGGTCCCACCACGTCATCACGCCCACCATCGCGCATGTGATGACCACCGCATTGATGATAAAAAACTGCTTCTTGTTGCCCTTGAGGTACAACCGCGGGATGAGCCACAGGTAGTTGAGGTAGAACACCACCATGTAGCTGAGCGGGCTGCCCATGGTGCGCACCGTGCGGCCTATGGTGTGGTTGAGCGTGTCGTCGGGATGATAGAACAACAGCGGGAACAACAGCAGGAACAGCCACACTGCTATATGTATTGATACAGTTCGTTTCATGACAAGGCAAAGATAATAAAAAAAACGCAAAGTCACTACACATATAGACCAAACCCTGTTTTCAATAGATAAAACAATGCATGCCGACACCGCGATGTAACTATTCAGCAATGGTATTTTGAGTAATATCCCCGCGCGGATCTCACTGATAACACTGATTTAAT
>JAGHSP010000378.1 GCA_018065815.1 Candidatus Sodaliphilus limicaballi
GAGCAAGCCATTTTCTATGCGAAGCAATAAAAACATAATAAAAAATATTTTCTTTTTTTACCGGACACTAATGAAAAATAATAGGCACCGAAGAAAGTCTGCAATTCTTCGGTGCCTAATCTTTTTATTTTGCCGGCATTTACTTCACCGGAATCTTGTCGATGCGGTTCTGGTGGCGTCCGCCCTCAAAGGGTGTGCCCAGGAACGTCTTCACCATCTCGATAGCCTCCTCATTGCTTACAAATCGGCCTGGCATGGCTAGCACGTTGGCATTGTTGTGCATGCGTGCCAGTCGGGCAATCTCTGGTATCCAGCACAGTGCCGAGCGTATGCCCTGGTGCTTGTTGAGAGTAATGTTTATGCCCTCGCCGCTGCCGCACACAGCGATGCCGGGATAGCACTCGCCGCTCTCCACTGCCAGCGCACATGGGTGGGCAAAGTCGGGATAGTCGCAACTGTCTTCGTTATAGGTTCCGAAGTCTTTATATTCTATGCCTTGTTCATCAAGGTATGCCATTACGGCCTGTTTGGTGGCCCAGCCGGCATGGTCACTGCACAGTGCCACGGGCTTGCCTTCTTGTAGTATAAGATTGTTCATTTTTTAGAGGTTTATTATTTGCTGGTGCAAAGGTAGTCAAAACAAATGATATGAAAAAAACTAATGTTGAAAAAATAAACATAAGCCTTTTTCGTTATTATTTATATACGCGTACACGATATGAAAAAGGTATTATACATCATCATGGCGGCAATGTCGCTGTTTATTGTTACAAGTTGTATAAGTGATGATTTCACTTATTCTCCTAACGACGTGCTGTCATTCTCGGTCGATACTGTGACGTTCGACACTGTCATTACCGCCCAGGGCACCACCACCAAGCAGTTTGTGGTGTATAACAAAAACAAGAAGCAACTCAACATCTCGTCCATCAAGGTGGGAGGTGTGAGCGATGCCAAGTTCTATATCAATGTTGACGGCATGAAAGGACGTGAGTTCCACGACATTGAAGTCCGTGGTGAGGACAGCATATATGTGTTTGTCGAAGGGTTTATCAACGAGCAAAAAGCCGATGCACCCAAGGAATACAATGACTACATTGAGTTTGAGACTAATGGCGTCACCCAGAAGGTTGTGCTCAACGCGTGGGGACAGGATGTGATACGCTTCGTGGGCGACACCATCTACACCGACACGCAGCTCTATGCCAAGCGTCCTTACCTCGTCTATGACACGCTGGTTGTTGCCCCGGGCGTCAACCTCAACCTCGAGGCAGGAACCACTCTCTTGTTCCACAAGGGCGGTGCCCTCAAAGTGTATGGCACAATGACCGCGGTGGGCACACAGGACAAACCCATCACGCTGCGTGGCGACCGTCTCGACAACGTGGTGAGCGACATTGACTTCGACATCATGTCTGGGCAATGGGGAGGCGTGTTGTTCGGCGAGGGCAGTTACAACAACCACTGGGAATTTGTTGACATGGGTGGAAGCGAGTTTGGAGTGCAGATCAATTCGAGCAATCCCTCACGCGAAACGCTTTACATGCTCAACTGCCGCTTGCACAACAGCAGCGGTTCCATACTCACTGCCTGGAATGCAGGAGTGACAGCATTCGGCACCGAACTTGCCGACGCTGCCGACGGTATCGTGAATCTCATGGGCGGAAAGACCCACATGGCTCATTGCACGATTGCCAACTACTACTTGTTCAAGATTGTAGAGGAACCATTGCTCAACGTCTTCAACATCGATGGCAACTACCCCGAGATCAAGGCCGACATCGACAACTGCATCTTCTACGGTCTCACCAGCGACATCAACGCCGGCGACCTCACTGGCACAGAAATATATCTGCGCAACTGCTTGCTCAAGTCCGACGGTACTGATGACTACAACTTCATCAACATCGTGTGGAAGGGTGATCCCAAGTTCTACACCGTGCGCGACAAATACATTTTCGACTATCGCCTCAAACCCGAGAGCGATGCGATAGCCCGTGGCGACAAGTCACTCACCCCCGACAAAGCACGCTACGACCGGTACGGCCAAGACCGCTACGCCGAAGCCGCCCCATCCATCGGCGCCTACGTCTATGTAGAACCAGAGGATAAGTAAGCTATGCTTAAAGGGCGACAGCCCGTTCCTAAACTCTTAAATATGAAATATTTTTTGATTGCAGGGGAGGCATCGGGGGACCTTCATGCATCGCATTTGATGAAATCCCTCAAAGCGATTGACCCCAAAGCCGAATTTGATTTCTTGGGAGGCAACTTAATGGCACAGGCTGCCGGCAAGATGCCCATCATACACTACCGCGACATGGCCTACATGGGGTTCGTCGAGGTGGCAAAGCATCTGCGTTCTATCCTGGGATTCATGGACACGGCCAAGAGAGCCATAGACCGCATCCAGCCCGACGCCGTCATTCTCGTCGATTATCCATCGTTCAACCTCAAAATTGCCAAGTATGCCCACAAGCACGGCATCAAGGTGCACTACTTCATCTCGCCCAAGGTGTGGGTGTGGAAGGAGTGGCGCGTCAAGGATATCAAGAAATATGTAGACCACATGCACTGCATCCTGCCCTTTGAGGTGGATTTCTATAAAAAGCACAATTATGACACTACCTATGTGGGCAACCCCACCGTGGGCGAAATCAACGAAGCAATAGGCAAGATGACAAGCACGCAGGAGTTCAAGCGCCTGAACGGACTTGACCCCGACAAGGAAATCATCGCTGTGGTTCCGGGCTCGCGCATCAAGGAAATCAATGACAACTTGCCCACAATGCTTGCTGCTGCCGCACGTCACAACGACTATCAGGCGGTAATTGCCGCAGCACCATCGATCGATCCCAATCTTTACTACCAGTGGCTCGACCGGTTAGGCTCACAGGCGTTGCTCGTAGAGAACCAGACGTGGGCGCTCGTGCATCACTCACGCGCGGCTCTGGTGACTAGCGGCACCGCGACTCTCGAGACTGCCATGCTGGGCACACCGCAGGTGGCATGCTTCCGCATGAACGGAAGCAAGTGGATATACAAGTTCTACCGCTGCCTGCTCAAGGGCAAATATGTGACACTGCCCAACCTCATTACCGACGAACCCGTGATTCCCGAGCTGTTGCTTCACCTGTGCACCGAGGACACCATCCACTCCCACCTCTCCGCACTGCTTGCCGACAGCCCTGAACGCAAAGCGATGCTCGACGGCTACGACCGCATGTCGTCACGACTTGGCACCAACGACTGCTGCGACACCGCCGCCCGATTAATTCTAAGCGACATTGCTAACAACTGAAAAAGATGACACTACAACAATTCCTGGAACAAGAGATAATTCCACAATATGAGAGTTTTGATGCTGGTCATCGTTGCGACCATGCTCGATATGTGATTGCTGAGAGCCAGCGCCTGGCACAGTATTACCCCCAGGTAGATAAAGACATGCTCATGGTCGCTGCAGCCTATCACGACGTAGGACTGTGCGAGGGACGCAAGACCCACCACACGGCGAGCGCACGCATCATGCGCGACGACAAGCGATTGCTGCACTGGTTCACCGCTGAGCAAATCGACGTCATGGCCGATGCCGCCGAGGACCACCGTGCATCGAGCGACCACGAGCCCCGCACCATCTACGGCCGCATCATTGCAGAGAGCGACCGCCAGATCGACGGCGACACCATCATTCGCCGCACTATCCAGTTCACACAGGCCCACTATCCCGGCATGACCGAGCAGGAACAGTACCAGCGTTTCCTCGAACACATGGCAGAGAAATATGACGAAGGCGGATACCTCAAACTGTGGATTCCCGAGAGCTCCAACGCTCAACGCCTAGCCGAGTTTCGCCAACTCCTACACCAGCCGCAGCAACTGCGCGAACGCTACCTTTACATTTACAACCAGATAACCTAAAACTAAAAATTAACGAATATGAAAATTACAAGAATTTTATTGCCCATGCTTGCTGCACTAGTCGCAGTGAGTGCCCTTGCCGGCAATCCCAAGCGTGAATTTCGCGGTGCATGGATGCACATCATTGGTCAGAAGCAGTATGCCGAGATGACTCCGGCACAAACCCGCGACTATCTCGTTGACCAACTCAACAAGCTGCAGCAGGCGGGCTGCAACGCCATCATCTGGCAGATTCGCCCGCAAGCCGATGCCGGATATCCTAGTTCACTCGAGCCCTGGAGCCATTGGATGACAGGAGAAACAGGCAAGGCTCCCGAACCCATGTGGGATCCCTTGCAATTCATGATCGACGAGTCGCACAAGCGTGGCATGGAACTCCACGCATGGATCAACCCCTATCGCGTCACCTCGGCCAAGGACGAGCAATTGCCCCAGGGACACGTTTACTATGAGCACCCCGAGTGGTTCCTCAAATATGCCGACGGCAAGATATACTTTGACCCCGGTCTGCCCGAGTGCCGCAACTTCATCGACAAGGTGGTGCGCGACATCGTCACCCGCTACGACGTAGATGCCATCCACATGGACGACTACTTCTACCCCTACCCTGTCACCGGCGTTGACTTCCCCGACGATGCTTCCTACAACAAGTATGGACTGGGCTGGGATCGTGGCGACTGGCGCCGCAACAACGTGGACCGACTCATCGAGCAACTCCACAACTCTCTCATGGAAATTAAGCCCTGGGTACGCCTGGGCATCAGCCCCTTCGGCATCTGGCGCAATAAGAAGAACGACGTCAATGGCAGTGACACCAACGGACTGCAATGCTACGACGCTCTCTATGCCGACTGCCCCCGCTGGACTGCAATGGGATGGGTTGACTACATGGTGCCGCAGCTCTACTGGGAACTTGAGCACAAGGCGGCTAGCGACCTCAAACTGTCTTACTGGTGGAACAATCGTGCCAACGGTCGCCACATGTACTACGGCCAGAGTGTCAACAACGTGATGTCACACCGCGACATCGCCGAGGACAAGGGCGACACACTCAACCCCACACAGCTCGACCACAAGGTGCGACTCATGCGCGAACTTGAACACGTGCAGGGACCATGCTGGTGGCCTGCCTACAGCATCACCAACAACTACAAGGGCGTTATGGACTCGCTCGCTACCACTCACCAAGCTACTCCTGCGCTCATACAGCCCTACACTTGGATTGACAGCATCGCACCCGCTCAAGTGGCTGACCTCAAACTCACCAAGAACAAGACAGCAGTGACACTTGCGTGGACCGCACCCCTCACCACCGACCCCTTGCAGCAGGCTGCGCGCTATGTCGTCTATCGCGTCAAGGAAGCCGAGGAATTCAACTTCGACGATAGCAGCGCCATCTACACCATCACGGGCGAGACAACGCTCACAATCCCCGTGGCAAAGAAGGACAAGACCAAGTGGAAATATGCCGTCACAGCCGTTGACCGCTGCAACAACGAGTCAACACCCGCATTTATAAAGTAACTCTGAAAACTATATATTCTATAGGTTTCTATGGTCATCTATAGGAATCTATAGTTTTTTTTAGAGAGGTGGATTGTAGCATGTAAGTTTTTGATGTGAAATTAATGCAATTTGAAATAATTTTATTAAATTTGCATATTATTTCATAATAAAATACTTAAAATAGCAATATATGAAGAAAATTTTCACAGTTGTAATGCTCTGTTTAGCAGCATGTACGGCCTACGCTGTTCCTGCTAAACCAGGAGTTCGTGCAATCACCCAGAGCGATGGCTCAACCATCCACGTGCGCCTCACTGGCGACGAGTGGCATCACAGTTATGTAACCACCGAGGGACTTACCGTTTCTCGTGCTGAAAATGGCGACTTCTACTACCGCACAGCCGACGGCGTGAGCAGTATCATGGCTCACGACATGTCGCAGCGCACTAGCACAGAGGCCGCATTTATCAATGCTAATGCCGAAAAGATGACTCTCGCGTCACTACTTACACCCGCACAGAGTGCTCGTCGCGCCAAGTCAAACGTGGCAATGAGGGCTTCTCAGGTGCCCAACATTGGTTCGCCCCACGTGCCTGTGATTCTAGTCAACTACAAGGACAAGAAATTCATCAGCAGTGACCCCAAGGCAGCATGGGAAGGACAGGTCAGCAATCCTGACGAGGTGAGCGTTTACCAGTACTTCGTAGACCAATCGTTTGGAAAATATACACCCCAGTTCGACATCTTGGGTCCCGTAACCCTCGCCAACAACCGTTCAACCTATGGAGGCAACGGTTCTTATGGCAATGACAAGGGTGTGGGCAAGATGGTTGCTGAGGCCTGCCAGGGTCTGCCCACCAGCATAGACTGGACCAAATATGACAACAACGGCGACGGCGTGGTCGATGTGGTCATCGTGCTCTATGCTGGCGATGGTGAGGCATCAAGCTATGCCACCGATGCTGCCAATGCAATTTGGCCATGCCAGTGGGATCTTGCTAGCAGTGACTACGGACGCAACATCTCGCTCGACAACAAGACTATATCTAAATTTGCCGTGTTCAACGAACTTAACGGATATAGTGTTATCACCTCAACGCCCAAGATCGACGGTATCGGCACTTTCTGCCACGAGTTCTCGCACTGCCTCGGTCTCCCCGACTTCTATGTTACCGACTATACCAACCACTTCGGTATGGGCGACTGGAGTCTCCTTGCTGGCGGCAGCTACAACAACGACGGCTACACTCCATGCGGTTACACTGCCTACGAGCGAAACTTCATGGGATGGTTTGATTACACCGATCCCCAAGAGGGACGCAAGTACACTACACATAGCGTGCAAGAAGGTGGTGAGGCTTATAAAATCACCAGCAGCAATGCCAACGAGTACTACATCATCGAGAACATTGAGAAGAAAGGTTGGAATGCCTATGCTATGGCATCGGGATTGCAAGTGACTCATGTCAATTACAGCGCGACCAAGTGGAACAACAACACGGTCAACAACAGCAACGCCCAGGGCATGACCATCATTCCTGCTGACAACAGCCTCTTGATGCGATACTCCAATGGCTACTATATGAACGACACCGACGACCAGAAGGGTGACCTTTACCCCTACAACGGTAACGACCAGCTCACCGCTACTTCTACTCCCGCTGCTACGCTCTACAATTCAAGCACCAACCTCAACAAGCCCATCACCAAGATTACCAAGAACAGTGACGGTACAGTGAGCTTCTACTATGTGGCTGGCGCAACGCCCGCTCCCCGTGCTACCGCGGCTTCTGACATCACCGCAAGCGGCTTCACTGCCAACTGGGAGGCTTGCGACGACGCTGTGAGCTACACTCTCGAGGTTAAACCCAAAGTTGCTGTTAATGAAGTGCTCAACGAGACTTTTGACAAGTACACCGCTGCAACCAACACCTACATCCGCACCACTACAGCCAAGTATGACAACTCTGGCTGGACCAACAACAGCTATGTCTTCCCCGATGTCAACGCTGTGCGTTTCGGCTCGGGTAACGGAACTGGTCTGCTCACCTACTCTGATCTCGACTTGAGCGAGAGCGGTGGCAAGGCAACCGTTGTGTTCAATGCCAAGGCCTACAATACCGACACCAACGTCAATTTCAAGGTCACTATCGGGTCAAGCTCTCAGACCATTTCTATCCCTAACAGCACCGAGAAGCAATACATCGTAGTTCTTGATTGCGACAAGGCCGAAGCTCAGACAATCTCATTTGCAACCACAGCTAAGAGCAAGCGCGTGATACTCAACGACGTTAAGGTTTATAGCGGTGACGCAAGTGATGCCTTCAAGGCTCCTGCCAAGGCTCCCGCCGAGAGCAAGAATGGCGACGTGCTCACAGTGACTGGCATCACAACCAACAGCTACAAAGTCACTGGTCTCAACCCCGAGAGCACCTATGAATACAAGGTGAAGGCTATCTACCAATATGGCGACGAGAGCGCATGGTCTAATTCTGTCGCTGCTACCACAGCAAAGGGGCAGACAACCGAAGCCGGCGACGTTAACGCTGATGGTTCTGTCGATGTGACCGACATCAACTGCATCGTGAAGGTTCTTTTGGGCGATGAAAAAGCCGATGCTTACGGCAACCGTGCCGACGTCAATGGCGACGGCGCCGTTGATATTACCGACATCAACACACTTGTCGCTAAATTGCTGAATTAAGAATCACAAATTTATTACTACATCTGCCTGCCTTGCTCAAAAAAGCAAGGCAGGCTTTTTATTGGTATGTCTATTTTACGGCTTGATTCATCTATTTTTCGTCCACCAATTTTCGTGTTTCGCAAAAAAAACATACCTTTGTGCGAACAAAATTAATACTATTAATATGAATCGATTTTTTGCATTAGCAATCATTTGCTTAACCGCTTGGGCAACTGCACTTGCAGTCCCTGCTAAACCCGGTGTGCGCGTCATAAAACAAGCCGACGGCACAACCATCCACCTGCGCCTTGCTGGCGACGAGTGGCACCACAGTTTCACCACCGACGAGGGACTCACAGTGGCCCGCGGCATCGATGGCAATTTCTACTACCGCACCGCGGCAGGAATGAGCGCCGTTGTGGCTCACGACGCCTCACAGCGCAGCGAGCAGGAGAAAGCATTCGTCACTGCCAACACCGAGAACCTCTCGCTCAAATCTCTTTTCACCACTGCCCAGCGCGCGCGACGCAGCAAAGCACTTGTGGCACGCAAGGCTAGCCAGGTGCCACAGACCGGGTCGCCTCGCATCCCTGTCATCCTTGTCAACTACAAGGACAAGAAATTCATCAGCAGCAACCCCGTGGATGCGTGGAAGAAACAAATCAGCAACCCTGGCGAGGTGAGCGTGTATCAGTACTTCGTTGACCAGTCGTTTGGCAAATATACACCTCAATTCGACATCTACGGCCCCTATAACCTCGCCAACAACCGCTCTTACTACGGAGGCAACGACTACTATGGCGAAGACAGGCGCGTGGGCACTATGGTGGGCGAGGCGTGCCAGGGCATGGACAGCACTATCGATTGGTCCAAGTATGACAACGATGGCGACGGCATGTGCGACGTGGTTATCGTGCTCTATGCCGGCGACGGCGAGGCTTCAAGCTGGGACAGCGATGCCGAGAACGCCGTTTGGCCCTGCCAGTGGGAACTCTCTGATAGCGACTTCGGCAAGGACCTCACTATGGATGGTGTCACTGTGTCGAAGTTTGCCGTGTTCAACGAGGTCAACGGCTTCGACCTGAAGAAACTGGATGGAATAGGCACCTTCTGCCATGAGTTCTCGCACTGCCTTGACCTGCCCGACTTCTACGACACCGAGTATGGCAAGCACTTCGGCATGGGCAGTTGGTCATTGCTCGACAATGGTAGCTACAACAACGACGGCTACACTCCCTGCGGCTACACTGCCTACGAGCGCAACTTCATGGGTTGGTTTGACTACACCGACCCCAAAGAGGGAACCCGCTACACCACCAAGACGGTGCAGGACGGCGGCGAGGCCTACAAAATCACTAGCAACAACCCCAACGAATACTACATCATCGAGAACATCCAGCAGACTGGTTGGAACAAGCATGCATTTGCTTCGGGATTACAGGTGACCCACGTCAACTACAACGCCACAACATGGCTAGAAAACACTGTAAACAACAGCAATGCACAGGGTATGACCATCATCCCCGCCGACAACAGCCTCAAACTGGATTATGACATGGGATATTACTACATCAACGAGGAGGACCAGGAGGGCGATCTCTTCCCCTACAACGGCCACAATGAGCTCACAGCCACTTCCACTCCCGCAGCCACTCTCTACAATTCTAGCGCCAAGCTCGACAAACCCATCACCCAAATCACAAAGAACAGCGATGGCACAGTCAGCTTCACCTACATTGAGCAGCCCCTCCCCACTCCCGTGGCTGCCGAGGCTACTGCTGTGAGCGGCGACGGATTTACTGCTAATTGGAGCGCATGCGAGGATGCCGTTAGCTACACGCTCAAGGTCACTCCCAAGGGCGACGCCGAGGTGATTCTCACCGAGACATTTGCCAAGTGCAAAGAGACTGTCACCTCTAACTTCAAACTCGATACCTACATGGACAACCCCGGCTGGACTGGTTCGGCAATGTATATCGAGCCCGGCGGCGTGCGATTGAGCTCGGGCAAGAACGCTGGCAGCATCACCAGCCCTGCCCTCGACCTCACTGGCAGCAACGGCAAGACCACTGTCATGGTTAAGGCCAAATGCTATAATTCCGACACCAACTGCTCTCTCACCATCAAGGTGGGCGACGCATCGGAGAAAGTCACCGTGGAATCTTCAACCGAGCAAACTTTCGTTGTGACACTCGACTGCGTTCAGGATGCCGCACAACAACTCACCCTCTCGGCTATCCAGGGCAAGCGTGTCGTCATCACCAGCATCGAGGTTTATAGCGGCGACGCAAGCAGCATGCTCTGTGCTCCCGCACGCATTGCAAGCGAGGACCGCAAGCCCAGTGGCGAAATCACTGTAACTGGAATCACCGCTACAAGCTACAAACTCACCGGCCTCCCCCCCGACACCGAGTACAAGTATGTTGTTAAGGCCATCTACGACGGCGACGAGAGCGCATGGTCTAATGCCATCACTGTCATCACAAGCGGAGAAACGGGCATCAAGGGCGACGTCAACGGTGACGGTGTTGTTGACATCAAAGACGTCAACATTCTCATCAACATTGTCCTGGACAGAGAAGACGCTTCGGCATATAACGGCCGTGCCGATGTCGATGGCGACGGCACAGTAGATATCATCGACATCAACGAAACCATCAAATTAGTCATGAAATAACTAATTCAAGAGTTTCGCATGTTAATGTAATTGTTACTAATTCAACTTTAGCTTTTATAATAAATGATGCTAATTTATTGTCCAGTAGGACAATACCTGAATAACCCCCACCGTCGAACGAAGTGGCGGTGGGGGTATAACTAAACCGCAGAAATGCGTCCAGCAGGACGCTAATCGGAGCAAATAGGTGAGGCTCAAATGGTTTCACATGCTAAAGTTGAGTAAAAAAATCCTTGTTATCCGTGAGATCCGCGCGGGGAGTCCTCATAAAGGTTATTGCTTTATAGTTACCACGGAACGAGCGCATCGTCAAATACATACCCCTTGCTGCGCAGCGTGTCAATGATCTCGCCCAGATAGTTATAGGGCCTGTCCTCGGGCTTGCGCCACGGGTAGTCCATCGCGTGAATGAGCAGTATCACCCCATCGAGCGAGTGCTTGCTCTCGTAGTCCCACAGCTGGTCAATTATACGCCTAGCGCTCCAGTAGCCCTTTGTGCCCGGACGTGTCCAGTCCTGGCCCGTGAAAATCCCATCGGTGGGACTCAACAGTGAATAACCCTCGTCAAAGTAAAATCCTGCCGTCTCACGGTTGCACGTCTCATATGGCGGAATCATCCAGCGATACTGTTCTTTCGTGAGACCGAAACGCTCCAAATGCTTCTCTTGCAGCCGCAGGTCGGCCACCACCGAGTCGCGTGTCACCAGAGTGCGCCCGGCAGTGTCGCACAGCAGCAGGTGGGCATAGGAGTGAGCCGAGAGGTAATGCCCGTCATCGATGATACGTCTCACGCTCGCTTCATACCGTGGCTGGGCCAGCGTGATTGCTGTGGGGAAAAACGCAGCCTTGACACCCTTGCGGCGCAGTGTGTTAAGCACCGTTTGCACACCATCAAAATTCTCGGTATAGCCGTCGTCATCAACGCTGAAATGCCCCGTCACCACAGATGCACCACCTTGCCACGGCTATCCCACTGCCGCACAACACCGCAAGTGTCCACCACCTGGCCAGCAGCCCAAGCCCAAGCCAGCATAGCAATTATTATAGTTAATAACCTCATATCCAATATTTATAGATTATCTAGAAAATCTAGAATAATATATCCTTTCACAAGGGAGACGATTACACACGTCTCATCTTCAGCAAGATGTGCTTGCCCGTGGCAGTTGTCGTGCCCATGATGAAAATATCGCCCCCGTCTTTCACCTTGAGACGACGAGCCAGTTCAGGAGCACGCAGCGGGAAATTACGCACAGCCACGTTGGCACGCTCCACGCCCGCCATCAGCGACTTCAAGTCCTTCTTGTTCATCGTGCCCACGGCTTCCACCGCCATCACACGGCCCGGGAAATCTTCCACCAAGCGAACACCCGCAAGCACATGGCTATCGGCGCTCATCACCGTCAGTCCCAGCCTCACAGCCAGCAGGTTGTAAGCCCCGGCTTTCATTATCGACGCATTGGGTTCATACATGTAGAGAGCATCATCACCCCCCGCGTTCTCATGTTCTTCAAGTGCAAAGCTGGGGGCAGTCACATTTTCGCTGCCCAGAGTAAACTCCATCGTCTCGCTGTCGTTCACGCAGTGCACCGTCACACCACCTGTGTAGCCGCGTTTGAGCACCAGCAGCAGTTCCTTGCACTCGCCGCGGGAACTCACGATGTGAACCTGTTGCACGCAGGGCAACACGCTCACCGCTGCACGATGGTCAAGCATGGGCGACAGTTTGATGATCACGGTCGTCGCCTTCTCAAGCATCAATGGTGCCAGTGCCGACACGTCGGGCGTGCAGTCGCTCAAGGCAAACACACGGTTGCCAGCCTTGTCGCGGCGGGCAGGGTCGATGTAGATTGTATCCACTGCCGCCATCTCTTGCAGATGCTCCACGCCGTCACCGTTCACCACCTGTGCCTTCAGGCCCAGAACCTCGAAGTTGTGGCGCGCTATCTCGCACAGATTCTCCTGACGTTCAACGTAGGTCGCATGCCCGAGCCCCGCTGCCATGAACGAGAAGTCCACGCCCAGACCGCCTGTCAAATCCACAAGGCTATTGCCCTCCACCAGGCGAGCCTTGTACTCGGCAGTCCACTGCGATGAGCATTGCTCCATGCTCAACTGCGGTCCATAAACGATCCCGTCGTTAGCGGCCCACAGCGGCAGCTTGTCCACCGCTATGCGATGCCCTGCCACCTGTTGCAGACCCATCGTCAGGTCAACGCCCGAGGCAGAACGTGCCTTCAGCGCCAATGCCCGCACGTCCTCACCACGATGCTCCCTGCCAAACTCCAATATATCATTAAAATCCATCGTTCTCATGTCAGTTACTCTAAACCATTCTCAAAGATACTGCTTTTTGGCGAAATACACTACATGAATTTTCATAAATTAATTTATAAATCCCTACATTCAAAAAAGAAATGCAAAAAATAGGGATCAACAACTTTTTCCAGTGGGTAATTGCAGATTTTTCCAGTGGGTAATACACATTTTTTCCAGCGTGCATTTGCATATTTTTTCCGGTGGGTAATACAGATTTTTCCAGTGGGTAATTGACGACGGAGTCGTCACATTGCATCGTAACCGATGGTCGCAGACCGTCGGGACAGGACATATAGCAATCGACCTCGAAGGGGTCGCACATACGCGAGAAACTAATCCCACACCTAGCGAAAATCTGCCCTGTGGTCTATTGACACACAAACCAAATTAAACAGAAATCTGGCTATTTTGATTTCAGAAAACAAAAAATCTTACTATTCTGTTTAATCTGTGGCTAAAAATCACTATCTTTGTAGGTTGAAAACATAACATTAAAACATTTATATGAACACATTAGCTACTGTATACGACCCTAAAGCGGTCGAGGACAAATGGTACAAGTACTGGGAGGAGCATGACTTGTTCAAATCTACCCCCGATGAGCGTGAACCTTACACTATCGTTATCCCGCCACCCAATGTGACCGGTGTGCTGCACATGGGCCACATGCTCAACGAGACCATACAGGACATCCTCGTGCGCCGCGCACGCATGGAGGGCAAGAACGCGCTGTGGGTACCCGGCACCGACCACGCCTCGATTGCTACCGAGGCCAAGGTGGTGAACCGCCTGGCTCAACAGGGCATCAAAAAGACCGACCTCACACGCGACGAGTTCCTGAAGCATGCTTGGGACTGGACTCACGAGCACGGCGGCATCATCTTGCAGCAGTTGCGCAAGGTGGGCGCATCTTGCGACTGGAGCCGCACATCGTTCACCATGGACGAGGTGCGCAGCGAGAGCGTGCTCAAGGTTTTCGTTGACCTATACAACAAGGGGCTCATCTACCGCGGTGTGCGCATGGTGAACTGGGACCCCAAGGCTCTCACCGCGCTCAGCGACGAGGAGGTTGTATATAAGGAGGAGCACAGCAAGCTGTTCTACCTGCGCTACAAGATCGTGGGTGAGGACGGATATGCTATCGTGGCTACAACACGTCCCGAGACCATCATGGGCGACACCGCAATGTGCATCAACCCCAATGACCCCAAGAACCAGCACCTGCGCGGCAAGAAGGTGATCGTGCCTCTCGTGGGCCGCGAGATACCCGTGATTGAGGATGAGTATGTGGATATCGAGTTCGGTACCGGTTGCCTCAAAGTAACTCCCGCACACGACCCCAACGACTACATGCTGGGCGAGAAATATGGATTGCAGAGCATCGACATCTTCAACGACAACGGCACGCTCAGCGAGGCTGCCGGTATGTATGTGGGCATGGATCGATTCGACGTGCGCAAGCAGATTGAGAAAGACCTCGAAGCCGCAGGGTTGCTCGAGAAAGTTGAGGCCTACGAGAACAAGGTGGGTTACAGCGAGCGCACAAGCGTCGCTATCGAGCCTAAGCTCTCGATGCAGTGGTTCCTCAAGATGACCGACCTCGTGAAACCCGCCCTCAAGGCTGTGATGGACGACGACATCAAGTTCCACCCCGCAAAGTTCAAGAATACTTACCGTCACTGGATGACCGACACTAAGGACTGGTGCATCAGCCGACAGCTGTGGTGGGGACACCGCATCCCTGCTTACTTCCTGCCCCAGGGCGGATATGTAGTGGCCGAGAGCATCGAGCAAGCTGTGGAAATGGCTCGCGAGAAGACTGGCAACGCTGCTCTCACCGCTGCCGACCTGCGTCAAGACGAGGACTGCCTCGACACTTGGTTCAGCTCATGGCTGTGGCCCATCTCGCTCTTTGACGGTATCAACAACCCCGGCAACGAGGAGATGAAATACTACTATCCCACAACCGACCTCGTGACTGGCCCCGACATCATCTTCTTCTGGGTAGCACGCATGATCATCGCCGGATATGAGTACATAGGCGAAATGCCCTTCAAGAACGTGTACTTCACTGGTATCGTGCGCGACAAGTTGGGACGCAAGATGTCTAAGTCACTGGGTAACTCGCCCGATCCTCTGGAACTCATCGACCGCTTCGGTGCCGATGGCGTGCGCATGGGTCTCATGCTTGCAGCTCCCGCCGGCAACGACATCCTCTATGATGACGCACTGTGCGAGCAAGGACGTAACTTCAACAACAAGATATGGAACGCATTCCGCCTGGTTAAGGGCTGGGAGGTAGCCGACATCGAGCAGCCAGAGCACAGCCGCCTGGCAGTGGCATGGTTCCAGAGCGTGCTCGACAGCACTCTGGCCGAAGTCAAGGACCTCTTCTCCAAGTTCCGCCTGAGCGAAGCCCTGATGGCTGTTTACCGCCTGTTCTGGGAAGAATTCTCGGCATGGTATCTCGAAACCATCAAGCCTGCTTACCAGCAGCCCATCGACCGCAAGACTCTTGAAGCTACAATGGGCTTCTTCGACAGCCTGCTGCGCATGCTGCACCCCTTCATGCCCTTCATCACCGAAGAACTGTGGCAGAACATCAGCGAGCGCAAGGACGGCGAGAGCATCATGTATGCACGCATGCCCGAAGCTGGCGAGCCCAATGCCGAGTTGCTCAAGGCTGTTGCCGAGGCCAAGGAAATCGTGACTGGCGTGCGCAACGTGCGCAAGTCAAAGAACATACCCAACAAGGAGGCCCTGAGCCTGCAAGTAGTGGGCGAGTTCGCCAACCCCTGCAAGAGCATCATCGCTAAGCTCGCAGGACTTGAAGCTATCGACAGCGTTGAGACCAAGGATGCCACTGCGGCATCGTTCCTCGTGGGCACAACCGAGTTTGCAGTGCCCCTGGGCAGCAGCATCAACGTTGAGGAGGAAATCGCGAAACTCGAGGCCGAGCTCAAATATACCCAAGGTTTCCTCGCTTCAGTTGAGAAGAAACTGAGCAACGAGCGTTTCGTCAACAACGCACCCGAGGCTGTAGTAGCTGGCGAACGCAAGAAACAAGCCGACGCCCAGAGCAAAATCGCCACAATCCAAGAGGCACTCAAAGCACTCAAGAAATAACAAGGAATTAACACATCTAGAATATCTAGAAAAAAAATCATCCCCACTGCGAATGCAGCGGGGATGATTTTTTCAACGATTACCGAGGAATCAGTTGCTCAAAATCTTGTTGATCACGATATTTGAGTCAGTTATGTCGGTAACGCCGTCGCCATTGACATCAGTATCGGGTTTAGCGGGAGTAGAAGGAGCCACGCCGAAGAAGTCCACCAGAATCATCTGCTCAAGAGCAGTCTCAATCATGTCAATGTCGATGTGAACATTCAAAGCTGTAGCGTTGAAATCGGCATTCATCACGCAAGGAACATCACCCAGGAACGGACCCATCCAGAACTCGACGCCCTCGAGGTCGCCCTCAGCAATCTGCACGTTGCCGTTGAACTTGATGTTGTCAAAGCCGTAAGCGCTGGTGGCCTCAATGCCGTGAAGGTTGATATTACCCACACCCATTGTTGTCTCTTCGCTCACGAGAATGAAGTTATTCAGGTCAAGGTTATACTTGCCAGTTTCCTCATTGATTGAGATGGTAGTCTCTTGCTCCGAACTAATACCATTGATGGTAACAGTGAGCTTGCCTGTGTACTCGGTTGCCATAGCTGCAATAGAACATGCAGCTGCAGCGAGCATTACAAAAACTTTCTTCATAGTTTAATAAATTAAAATATTGTTTACTTAATTACTTTTTCCACTTGAACCTTGCCGTCGCTCATGGTCTTAACCACGATGTTGACACCGGTCTTCAAGCCATCGGTCTCAACACCAGCAACGTTGTAGGTGCGTGTACCCACCACTTGCTGCTCTGCATTGAGGTCGCTGACTGCTGTTGCCACGCTCACGGTCAAAGGAAGGATAGTGTAGTTGTCAAAGAAGAGTTCATCGCCAGGAGCGACCTTGAGAGGTGCATTTGAACTCTCGTCCCAAGCCTCGTTGATAGTGAACACTGCAAGCATTGTGTAACTCTTGCCTGTCTCAAGAATTGTGCCGTGCAGATAGTCAGTATCGATGGTGAGGGCCTGACCGCGGAGGTTGCTATAAGCACGCAGGCGGCCGTTGGCATCAATGTAACCGCTCACGCGATACACGCCATTGGGCTTTGCCAGGAAGTGATGAGACATGTCGATAGTGGCGAATGCGCTGAAGGGAGCGGTGGTAATGACTTCATCAAAGTCCAGAACAAAGATGTAGGGGTTGGTGGCAAGATTCATTACCATACCCTTTGCTCCTAGGATTGCGCCTGTCTGGACAAATGTGCCGTAATATCTCTCGTTGCAGTCAAGTGCCACCCAGTTGTCGTTGCCGTCGGTAGCATAGATTCTACCGCCTTCACGGTCTTCAAAGGGAACGCCTGCGACCACATAGAGATGCTCAATTTTTACCTTGTCGCCGTCTTCGGCGCTAGCCAGAACCTCGGCAAGTGCTTGTGCAGGACGGTTATAGGTCACATTGACAGTGTAAGTTACCACGTTCTCGCCATTAGGCTTGTCGATGGTTGCCTGGAACTCATAAAAGTCGTCCTTCTGCTCAAAATATGTGCTGGTCTCATAGTTATCTGTGTTCTCAAACTCTACAACGAAGTCCTCGGCAGTGAGTTCCACGTCGGTAGTGAGATCATACTCATACACACCTTCCTGCAAGTCAACAGCAACACCCTTCACGGTGATAGACTTCACGCCGGGTGCGGGTGCAGGAGCATCCTTGGGGATTGTGATGGTATAAACTTGAGTTGTAGCGAGATCGCCCGATGTAGCGAACACATATGCCAGGTAGAGTTCGTCTTTCTCTACAATCTCCACACCAGTCAATGCGCTTGCGCCATTGTATTCAATAACGAAATCCTCGGCAGTGGGAGCAGTATCCACAGCGGGAAGTGTTTGGTCGGCTACAGGGAGTTGCTGACCCTTGAACGAGATGGCGCTAATCTCTGCATTATACACGAGTTGCAGGTCATCGGCCCAAATCTGGTCACCTTTAGAACCCTTACCTGGAGTGGCGTTGGTCGACATAGTCACGAGAATAGCATTGCAGGCACCAGTGTAGCCTGTATAATTGAAAGGCATAGAAATCTCGGTCCAGTCAGTAACGGCAATAGTCTTATTGCCTGCCTTGCCTGCAACGTTAGTGTAGGTCTTGTCCTCTGGATCCTGATAGTAAGTACCGTCGAAGAGGATTGCGCTGACGGTTGCGTAGGGATATTGAGCGGTGACCTTTGCTTGCGAGAACTTGACCCATGTCTTGATAGAGTCGGGCTTAGCAAGCATTGCTGTGTAGAAGGGATTGCCATCATTGTCCTTAGCTGTAGAAGCGATGTCCATGTGACTGTGGTTAGAGGAGTGTGTGGCACTTATGTTTCCAGCATTGAGCTGGCCGTTAGTGAAAGTACCGTTGCCTACGACAGTAAATGCTGTACCCGATGTAGCTACCGCACTGTAGCTGCCAGTAGAACCGGGGCGAACGTCGGTGCTCTTGCCAAACGACCCGGGTGCTGCTTTAGCAAGGCCTCCGCTGGCGCTCTTGAAGCCGTGCCAGTTCACAGCCTCGCCGCTTGATGCTGTCCAGGTCTCGAAGTCGCTGTTGGGAATCTGGAATGCTTTGCCCATGTTCTCAAAGTGGATGTTGTACTGGTCGCCACCGTCAGTGAACGACATGTCGAGCGCAGCATAGTCCTCGGTGAAACGCACCAGGAAGTAACCAGGCACTTGCTGGTCGGCAACGGTAAGTTTGCCATCATAGCAGATGGCTGTGGTCTTGCCATCGCTGCTAGTCTTTTTCACGTCGGTAACAATGATATTGCCCAGTGTCTCTTGTACACCGTCTTTCATACAGGGAACATCAATCATAGCCATGGTGTAATACTCACCATCGCTTGAACCGATGTTTAGTTCCATGCTACCGCTATAGGCAGCCGTTCCGTTAGTCGAAATCTGAAGCGTGCCTGTGTATGTGTTGGCTGTCGCAGCCAGCGCGCACATGGCAACCGCTAAAATAGCAAATAACTTTTTCATTTTCTCAATATTTTTTTTCTAAATTCGTTTATGGGTTTAATTACTTCAATCTATAGGTCAGTCCCACCTTGCCATAGATAGGGTAAAGCGTCTGCTCGATGGTGTGGAAGTCAGTCTTGTGCAACTGGCTCATACCCCAAGCGAGGTCGAAGAATGCGCCGAAGCGGTTATCAAAGTGGTAGTCAACACCCAGGTCAACGCCCACCTGCATGCGTCGCATGCTGCTTGTGAAATCATACTCTCCGCGCTCGTCCTTGCCCTCGCCCAGCAACACCTTGGGGCCGGTGGGGTCATCGACACGCAGGTATCCGTTGTGAGCCCAGCCGCTGAAATCGCGGTTGCCCACGTAAGAGACGTAGGGACCGAACTTGAAATTCACCTTCTTGTAGTGGAACACTGCCTGCACGGGCAAGGTGAGCATCCACTCGGTGACCTTTGTGGTCACGTCGCCTGTGAACACGCCCGCAAGCGTCTGACCGCCACGGGTGATTTCCATCTTGTAGTTCTTCACCTGTGCATCCTCGTCCATACCTTTGTTCTCAAGTTGCAAGCCCGCCATGATGCTCCAGTTTCTGTAAACAGGATAGGCCACGTCGATGCCCAGCGAGGGATTGAACTGCATCTTGTAAGAGTTGAGGTGGCGAATGGTGGCAGGCATGCCCAGGGGCATAGTGCCGCCCACGCCATAACCCAGGCGCACGTTGATGTCGGCGTTAGTAATGAGGTCCATGGCACCTGCACTGAGTGAGGTGAGGACCACTGCGATTGCTAGTATTATCTTTTTCATTGTTGTCGTCATCTAGAGTTCTTTAATCTTCGTGAGAGCAAACCACACGCACTTTGTCAACCATGAGCTGGCTGCCCACCGCACCCTCAAAGATGTCGCCGTTGACGCTTGATGAGAATACCACAGTGAGGTTGTAGCCACGGTCCTTGAGCAGATTCATGTCGATTTCACGTCCCTCATAGTCAAAGTCAAGTTCCCACTCTACCCACTCGGTGGTAGCATGCAGGTCTCTCACCTTGGCAATAGCCACGATGTTGGGGTTGGTCTGCACATCGTCGCCATAGAGAACCACAGGATTGCCTTCGGCATCGTGGTTGCGGTAGAGCACGGCATAGATTGAACCGTTGTCCACCATGCCTGCCACTTCCTTGCCCTGCTTGTTGATGTACTTGGGACCAGGGGTGTATTTGTAGAATCCCGTGAACTTGAGAGGCTTGTGAGTGAACGGCTTGCCGAAACGGGTTGCCTTCATAGCATCAAGCAACGCAACCTTCACTTCAAACTCGCCCAGGAAGAAGTTGCCGGCAGCAATGCGCTTGTTCACCATGATGCCGAACTGGCCTGTGTCCCTAGTGGTGAGCTTAACGCAGTGACCGCCATCGATGCCCTCATCACAGGGAACCGAAGGATATTGCTCGGGAGTTGCCGACCCCATGCTGAGCTGGAATCCGGCATTGCCGCTTGCCCAGTCGTTGCCCAGCGATCCGTCGTCGAGCACATTGTGCCAGATGTAGTACTTCTTTGAAGAAGGCTCGAGTTCGAAATGCTCAAAGTCATACTTGATAGTGTCGTTAGTGACCACGATAATCTCTGGCACTAACGAGATAGTGTAACGGCGGCTCCATTTTCCATCTTGCGAGGTAACGGTATAGACAACAGGACCTTGCGAGAAATCTTGTGTCACGCCGCTAGCAGGACTAATGGTTGCGCCAGGAGTGATTTCAAATGTTGGAGTCACGGCACTCACGTCGGCACCGGCACGCACGGTGATTGACATCACGGTGTCGCTATAAGCCACATCCTTTACCGTGTCAGAAAGTTGGAAAAACACATTCTCGGGCGATGCCACATGCAGGGTCATCTTATCAATATCGCACTCCGCATTCAAGGGTTCGTCCTTGAAGCAAGAGTTTAATGAAAACATGGCAGCTACTGCCAATGCACACATTACAATTTTATTCATCTAAAAAACCTTTTTTACCAAATTAGGGACAAAGGTACAAATTATTTTTTAATTTCTATATAATTTACGTGTAAAAAGCGTATTTTCCCAATAAATGCTATAACGGCTATAACGGCTATAACGGCTATAACGGCTATAACGGCTATCGCCTTCTCACATACTTGGTCCATGCCCACAGGGGACGATGCTTGTCGTAGTTGAGGTCACGCTGACGGGCATAGGCTTCGCGCTCGAAACTGATATTGTAATAAGCCGCAGTTGTATTGCGGTATTTGCACAGCTTTACCAGCCATTCCAGGACATACCACAAGTAGAAGAACACAAAGAGCATCTCTCGCTGCTGCATTGAATGTATATACTCATGGTTTAACACGGTTTTATTCAGCTTGCCATACTTGCGTTTGGCAAAGATTACACCTAGCATATTTATCGCCCGATAAGTGCCAAACGGAAACCAGTTATTGTAAATTACACGCATAGGACTTTACAATTTTATGGTAAACACGCAATCATCAACAGGAACCGTCGAAGAAGGATTAAGATCGCCTAACACGGCATCTATGATTGGTGCGAGACGAGTCTCAACCTCGGGCATTATCATCTCCACAACCGCCTCGTGATATTCCGGCTTCACAATGCCACGAATCACGCTCATAATCTCCTCACGAAGATTTTCCTTAATCAAGCGGCTCACGTCGTTGTGCGGTTCATTTCCTTCGCTGACAACAAGATAAGCCTTCTGGACATCCGATTTGAGTCCTTTTAGCAATGGTTCAATATTTTCCCAAGTGGGCTCCTCGGCAAGGAAACGGCTAGCCAGCGGATGCTGGGCGACCTTACCCTCAATGCTGCCCCACAGTTTGCGTCCACGTGCTTCCACAAGTTCCTGGACACTCTGTTCAATGCGTTCCCTCGACAGTTGCAACATGTTATCCTCGCCTTTGACCGCTGTGACATAGCGAGTCGTGGCATGCACCTGGCCGTCAACTATTTCCAGCACGCGATAAGGCAACGGGTAACCTGCCAGCGCGCCTGTGCACATCTCTATGAGCGAGTCGCTGTGCACCTCGTTATATGCCACCGCGGCATCGTGTATGTGAGTGTGCCCGGTGAGCACGAGGTGTACTCCCGCGTCGATGAGTTGCTGACGTGCGGCATCGCTGCAATCCACGACCGAAGTGGGCAGCACCTGCTCCTCCTTGATGAAATGCGGCACTAGGTGATGGTGCATCATCGCAACAGCCTTGTTGCCGCGCTTGCCAGCCTCTATCGCCTCGCCTGCGGCCCATGCAATGTTGCTGGCGCTGTCACCGTTGCTGTCGATAGCCAGCAATGTCACGCCAGGAAGCAAGTCGGTCACATAACTTAATGAATACTCGTCGCGTCTCGATTCGTTGCCGTAACCGAAACCGGCATATATTGTAGCAAAATCGCTTGCACTCACGTCACCCAGGCAGTCATGGTTGCCAGGAATCACATAGCACTGGTGACCTGCATCCTGGAGCCGCTTGAGCTGCGCCGCTACATGGTTGTGGCTGTCTCGGTCGCCGCGATCAGTGAGATCGCCTGTCACGAGCACGCTGCTTCCATCATGCCGGGCAATGATGCTATCCACCACGGTTTCAAGGATGAGTGCGCTGTGTTTGAGCATCTTGCGCTCACCCGCCCCTATTGTCATGGTCGCTGCTTTGTTTGGAGCCACGACATGCAAGTCGCTAAGCACCACAACCGTGCGGGGGGCTGCCCACACAGCCACACACGATGCAATGCTCATCAATATCACTATAAGTTTTTTCATGCAATTATCTAGCCCCGACATTCCCTGGGTAGCCTTGCGAAACTTGCGTCTTTAACGCGCCCGATGGCATCAATAATACTTTTCGGTTTCGGGAGTGTTCTCGGTTTCTTGGAGCTTCTGCTCGGCAATTTCCCTGTCGATGCGTTCAAACTCCTCGCTCTGGTTGCTCTTGTATTCGGGAACGAACTTCTTCATGGCATAGACCATGTCGTGCACATTGCCTGTAAGAGCGTTATCAATAATGAGTTCTATGTTCTCGCACACGGTGCGGTAGTCGTAGGTACGCACCTTCGCTATCATGATCTTCTTGTTGACTGTGGCAGTGGTCTTCTCCTTGTCGTTGAGCAATTCCTCATAGAGTTTCTCACCGGGACGCAAGCCCACCTCTTCTATCTTGATGTCAACATTGGGCTTGAATCCAGCAAGCGAAATCATGCGCACTGCGAGGTCATAGATTTTCACAGGCGAACCCATGTCGAAGATGTATATCTCGCCTCCGCTACCCATACATCCTGCCTCAAGCACGAGCGAGCAGGCCTCGGGGATGGTCATGAAGTAGCGTATGATGTCCTTGTGCGTCACGGTCACGGGACCGCCACGTTCTATCTGCTTGCGGAACAAGGGAATTACCGAGCCGTTGCTGCCCAGCACATTACCAAATCGAGTGGTGATAAACTGGGTGGTCATGCCACGCTTGGCGGCATCGAAGAAAAGCGACTGGCAGTAAATCTCGGCAAGGCGCTTGGTACATCCCATGATGTTTGTGGGATTCACAGCCTTGTCGGTCGATACCATCACAAACTTGTATGCCCCATGCTTGAGAGCGAGGTCGGCAACGTTGCGCGTACCCATCACGTTGGTGAGAATAGCCTCGGTGGGGTTGATTTCCATCATGGGCACATGCTTGTAGGCAGCAGCATGGAACACAAATTTGGGCTTGTATTTCTCAAA